>DATBCZ010000501.1:0-8227 GCA_036270175.1 Steroidobacteraceae bacterium
GGGCATTGTCGGCTGCGCCCCGGGGGCCGAGCTGCACGTGTTCAAGGTTATTCCCGAGGGTCGAGTCAGCGATCTGCTGGCCGCGCTGGATGAATGCATCGAGAGGGACCTCGACCTCATCAACATCAGCGTCGTGAGTGACGGACTCTCCGAACTGGTGAGCCAGAAGCTGCAGGAGGCGCGCCAAAAAGGTATCGCTTGCATCGTTGCAGCGGGAAATTCCGGCGGCGTGCTCTCATTCCCAGCCACATTTCCGGGAGTCATGGCAGTCGCTGCGGTCGGGAAGCTCAAGGAATTTCCGGCAGACAGCTCTCACGCGCTCAGCGTGGTTGCGCCGCTGATTGGCAGGGACGAAGTTTTCCCGGCGCGTTTCAGCGGCGCAGGCCCGCAGGTTGCATTTTCGGCACCAGGTGTAGCTGTTGTATCGACGGTTCCGGGCGGTGGTTATGCGGCAGCGGACGGTACCTCCGCGGCGGCGGCACATGTCACAGGGTTCGCCGCTCTGGTGCTGGCCCACCATCCCCTGTTCCAGGAGGGGTCGTTTAGACTGCGCTCGGAGCAGCGCGTGCAAGCTCTCTTCGAACTCATGAGGGTCAGCGCAGTACTGCGGTTCTCGGATCCGCAGCGTGGCGGTGCCGGCGTGCCGGATTTGGCGCGCATTCCCTGGGGCCAAACCTTGACCATGATGGGGTTCTCGGATGGCGCAGATCGTCTCGCAATGCCCGCCGCATACTGGCCGGCCTCGTTGCAAGGCTGGCCGACATGGTCACCACCCCTGCGCGCCGACGCACCGGGTCCTTTCTTCTGATCGAATTCAACGAACTTCGGGCGCCGGATTCGCTTCCGGCGCTCCAGTTGGCGGTCGCAGAGGGGCCCGCGCAATAGTGCGGATCCGACCGGCGACTTCGCCACGCCGGTGCACCTCGAGCTTCTCGCATATGTTATGTACGTGGTTCTTAACCGTTGCAGCTTCGATCCCGAGCTGGCGACCGATTTCCTTATTGGTCAAGCCGCAATCGATCAAATGCGCGATCTGCAGCTCGCGCCGCGAGAGGGGGACCGCGACACCGTTAGAGGCATCGCTTCCTTGCGACAGCGTGGCCACGCGTCGATATAGCGACGCAGCAGCTCGCGGCGAACACGGTAGTTCGTCGCACATCACCTGCTCGAGTACATTTACAACATCGTCGCTCTCGGCGCTGTCGCGTACATAGCCCGCCGTTCCTGCTGCCGCGAGCGCTAGAAACTCCTCTGCAGTCTCTTTCACGCCAAACGCGACGATTCTTGAATGGGGCGCCGAGGCAACGAGAGTCTTCACGAACTCGACGCTGTCCTGGCGTGCGGCATCGAACAGGACCACGTCGGGAAGTAGTCGTGCAATCTCGCCGCTGGCACGCAGCATGTCGACTGCGCTGACGACGTCGATTCCAGCCCGCTGTGCCAGGAGGGAACTCAAGCCTTCCTGCACAACTCGGACATCGCTCACGATGAGAACGCGCAGCGTCGCCGGCCTGCTTTCTGAGAGCATTATCTGTAAGCCTGTTTATGGGGAGTGGGCCCTATATGACCGCTGAACTGGCGTTCGGCTCCGTCAGGGGCGGTGAATATTTCATGACAAGCGAATGCCTGAGCGGCGGAAGGCCGGGACCCGGGGCGTGACGATCAAGAAAGGAAAGAGATCTATGTAGCTTTGTATCAGGCTCGGCCGCTCAAGCGTTCGGCGGTCACCATCGCCAGAAATCCACCGGCGCAGTAGTTCAGCAATCGCAGGCGCGCGGCCTCCAGATCCTTCGCGTGGCAAAGTCCTTGAGACAGCCGGTCAACCCGCTCGGTGCCGGATAGCGCCAGCATCATGGAGCCCGCAAGGAAGTTGTACGCCCAGTACAACTCCTTCTTCGGACTACCGGGTAGCGCGTTCTGCAGGACATCGATCAATTCGTGTACGTTGTCATCGAAGAATCGATGAATGATCTCGCCGCCCCACGGGGTGTTGTCGATCTGCGCCACCAGGGCGAAGTAGCTCTTCCACCCGGCGTCCCCGTGCAGTGACAAGTCGATCATGGGATTGATGAATGCGGCCACGGCGCCTTCGACCGTGACGGCCCGCGTGCTCGTCACATAGGCGTGCAGCGAGTCGCGGCGGGCGGATACCAGCGGACGGGCGCGGCGTTCGAAGACCCCATCGAACAGACCGGATTTGTTCTTGAAGTGATAGTAGATGAGTGCGACATCGACGTCGGCGGCGTCCGCGACCTGGCGCGTGGTCACGCCATAAAAGCCGCGCTCGGCGAACAGTGACTCGGCGGCATCCAGAAGCCTGCCGCGAGCCTTCACCCCATCATCGGACTGCCTGGGACGGCCACGCCGCGGCTTCTTGCGGCTTTTCGCGGGAACCTTGTGGTCGAGTTTGGTCACGGCACGCTTCCGCATTCTGATTGGTGGGTATTGTGACACCGTCACCTGGAGGGTGAAGAGCCTTCATTCTCCGGGTCGATTTTAACGGTCGTTGAATAATACGAATTCACTCGCGCCTGTGGAGAAGCGGGATTGCGGTGATTACCGCAGGTATTCGCTACTCCCTAGCGGCTCCCGTCCCTTGACAAGGTCCGAAGCCGGGCATAATTTCAACGTACGCTGAATTCCGAAGAAGTGCCGGATCGTGTCGGCTTCGCCATAGGCGGTCGAGATTGAGGGGGGTTGAAATGGGGTCATCTCACTGCACGCGCGCGTGGCTCGCGGGCGCTGTAACGTCACTCTGCGCCTCGCTGGCGGCAGCACAAAGCGTCCAGCCGGCGCCGGCGCCCGAAAGCTCCGGGTCGAGTACGGAGCTCGCGGAGGTCATTGTCACGGCTAACCGTCGATCCGAGTCCATACAGAACGTGCCCGGCCAGGTTACCGCGTTGACCTCCGGCACCCTGGACCAGATCAACGCCCGCGATTTGAACGACTTTGCCGGTTTCGTGCCGGGGTTGAGCTTCTCCTCCACGGGGCCGAGCACGAACCTGCTCGTGCTTCGCGGTATCACCACCGGCTCGCAGTTGAGCAGCGCCACGGGCGTCTATCTCGATGACATCCCGATCGGCGCCAGCACCTCCAACGGGGTCGGCTATCAGAGTTTGAACATCAATACGTTCGACCTCGATCGCGTGGAAGTGCTGAACGGTCCGCAAGGTACGCTGTACGGCGCGACCTCCCTCGGTGGCACCATCAAGTACATCACCCAGGCGCCGGACTTGAAGGCATTCGGACTCGATGTGGGCGTGCAGGTCTCCGCCACGCAACATGGCCATATCGATCATGCGTATACCGGCATGCTCAACCTGCCGCTCGCCGACATTGCCGCGGTCCGCCTCGACGGCTACCAGGTCTACGACTCGGGCTATGCCAAAGACCCCATCTACGGCCGCGACAACCAAGGCTGGGCCCGGTCGGAGGGCGGCCGGTTCGCGCTGTTGCTGCAACCGTTCGAGCAACTCGAGATTCAGCTGCGTGCGTCCACTCAACACATTCCGAGCGAAAGCGCGAATGTCGCCTTTCGCGATCCGGTGACCCGCCAGCCGACCTACGGACTCTATGACCAGGCCTACCCGACCTATCAGCCCTCCAATTACAGCTTGACCCTGTATTCGGCCAACATCAGTTACGACACGCCCTGGGCCAAGATCAGCTCGATCACGGGCTACCAGATCAACAACGGCACGAGCTATACGGACAACAGCCTGATCTATGACGCGGCCCTGGGAGCGTTGGGCGCAGGCGAAGATCCGTGGAGCCTCTACGTCAACACCACGACCAAGAAGTTCAGCCAGGAGGTTCGCGTCGCCTCGCACGAGAGCCGGTATTTCCAATGGCTGCTGGGTGCGTTTCTGAGCAACGAGAAGACCGACGAGATCGTCGATCTTTTCGACAACGCGAATCCGGGTGGAACGTTTTTCGGGCTGTCGCCCTTCACGAGTTTCTTGCCCAGCACCTACCGCGAGTACGCGGCGTACGCGGACGGTACGATCTTTTTCACCAGGCAATTCGAATTGGGACTGGGCGTGCGCTACAGCCGGCAGAAGCAGGCGTACGACGAAACCGTGAGCGGCCTGCTCGCCACCGGCTCGGCCGCGGTCCTCACGCCGCCCGTGGCGACCTCGGATCAGAGCGTGACGACGTACCTGATCAATCCAAAATTCCACATCACCGATGATGTGATGGTGTACGCCCGCGCGGCCAGCGGCTTCCGGCCCGGCGGCCCCAACTTCGTGCTGTCGCCCGGCCTGGGCAACCCCACCTTCGCACCGGACCGGCTGTGGAGTTACGAGCTCGGCGAGAAATCGGCGCTGCTCGACAAGCGGGCAACGTTGGACTTCGATGTGTACGACATCCTGTGGAAGGATATCCAGGTCACGGTAAACAACGGCGGTGTGAACCAACTCGAGAATGCCGGTACCGCGCGAGTCACGGGCGCCGAGCTCTCATTCAACTATCGCGTGCTGCCGGCGCTGACGCTCGGCGGCTCGGCTGCGTACACGAATGCGCGCCTTTCCTCTACGGCGCCGGTGATCGGCGTGGAGTCGCCCGGTGTCCGCCTGCCACTGTCGCCGCGTTTCAACTTCGCGCTGCTCGGCACCTACAACCTCGACCTCGTGGGCGGGTACACCGGCTCGGTCAACGTCACCGACCGCTGGATCGGGGAACGCAACGCCGGCTTCGGTACAGTCATCAGTCCGCAGTACCGTTTGAGCTCGTACAACATCACGGACCTCAACCTGACGATCCTGGCGCCTTATCACCTGGAATACCGGCTGTTCATGCGGAACGTCTTCGACCGTGCGGGCGAGGTCTCGGCTTCCGTTCTGGCCGACGAGTACAATCCCGCTGCGCCGGTTCCCGTGGTACTTGCGCAACCGCGCACGGTGGGTCTGTCGATGAACTACAAGTTCAATTGAGCGTATGGAATTCTGCACTGTCGAGACCGCCAGCGGCCAGGTCGGAGGCCTGAGCAGTTCGGGCGTCCTGCAGTTCAAGGGCGTACCGTACGGCGCCTCGACCGCCGGCGCGAACCGCTTTCAGAGGCCGCAGCGCCCGCCACCATGGACCGGCGTGCGCGACTGTTTCGGCTACGGCCCGGTATCGCCACAGGTCCCCTACGATGTCAGTCACGAGTATGCGCGACTCATCCAGTTCGACTTGAATGTCGCACTGGGAGGGATGGGCGAGGACTGCCTGCACCTCAACATCTGGACGCCGGGTACCGGCCGCCAGGACAAGCGCGCGGTCCTGTTTTGCATTCACGGCGGCGGCTTTGCGATCTGCTCGGGCAACCATCCGATGTACGATGGCGCCAGGCTCGCGAGCCTGGGCGATGTGGTGGTCGTCGCCGTGACACATCGCTTGTCGAGCTTCGGATATCTGGATCTGGCCGACCTGGATCCCTCCGGCCGGTGGGCCGACGCGGGCGCGGCGGGCATGTTGGATCTGATCGCGGCGCTGGAGTGGGTTCGCGACAACATTGAGAGCTTCGGCGGCGATCCGAATTGTGTCACGGTCTGTGGACAGTCGGGCGGCGGCTGGAAGGTGAGCACGCTGCTCGGCATGCCGGCGGCCCGTGGCCTGTTCCACAGGGCCGCCGTACAGAGCGGATCGCTCGTGAGCCATGTGCCCCGGGAGGTCTCGGCGCAAGTGGCGCAGGCCTTTGTTCAGCGGCTCGGCCTGACTCAGGCGACTATCGACCGGATTCAACATCTGCCGTGGACGCAACTCCTCGCCGCACAGACAGCGATCGGCGGGCACGCGTTCGCGCCTGTTGTCGACGGCACATACATTCCCGCTCAACCGTTGGGCGCCGAGGTGGCGTCATTGTCGGACCATGTACCCTTGATCGTCTCGACCACGTTGGATGATGCCGGCTTGTTCTTCGATCGATTCGCGATGACGGAGGAGGAATTGGACGCTACGTTGTTGGCTAGCTATGGCGCCCGGGCAGCCGCGCTCAAGCAGGCGTATCGTGAGCACTTCCCGGCCAAATCACCCTACCTGCTGCATGCGCAGATCGTCACCGACGCCGGTTTCAGGCGGTTTGCTCATTCGCAGGCCGAGAGCAAGGCCGCGCGTCGAGGTGCCGCTGTCTACGCGTATCTTTGGGAGTGGTGCTGTCCCGCGTTGGACGGAAAGTTCGGCGCCGTGCATGCCATGGACGTGGCGGCCTCGATGCACAACGAACGCGACGCCATTTTGGGTAGCGGCTCGGTTGATGCACGCCGTATGTGCGATGCCCTGGCCTGGACGTGGTTGGCCTTCGCCAGGTCGGGAGATCCTAACAATCCCCACATTCCCGACTGGCCGCGCTTCGATTCGTTGCAACGTGCGACCCTGGTGTTCGATCGCGACACCCGGATCGAGCGTGATCCTCACGGAGCGCTGCGCAAGTTGTGGTTGGATATGCCCCCGGCGATGAGCGTGCTGGGCTGAATGATGGTGGCAATGAGAACTCCGATCGAAGTCCCCAGCGCCGACGCTACCCTGCGGCTCCATGCCGAGGCCTGGGGCTCCCCGGACGCACCGCTGACCGTTCTGTGTCTGCACGGGCTTACGCGCAATGGCGCGGATTTTGGAGCGCTGGCCGAACACCTGTCGGCGCGCTATCGGGTCGTCACCGCGGATCAGCGCGGCCGCGGTAAATCGCAGTGGGACCCGGATCCGGCCAACTATCGGCCCGCCACCTACGTGAGCGACATGTTCCAATTGCTCGATCGACTGCAGATCGCGCGCGTCGTGCTGATAGGCACCTCGATGGGCGGCATCATGTCCATGATCATGGCGGCCACTCAGCCCGCGCGGGTGCAAGCCATCATCCTGAATGACATTGGTCCCGAGGTGCCCAATTCGGGACTGAGGCGGCTGCGCGACTCGCTTAACACGCCGGCGCGGATCGCCACCTGGCAGGACGCTGCCCGCGAGGCCCAACGTGGCAACGGGCTCGCGTTTCCCGACTACGGCGCGACCGACTGGGAGGCGTTTGCACGGCGCACTCATGTGGAGGACCCATCAGGGCGTCCCATCCGCGCCTACGATCCGGGCGTCCTCAATGGATTGAACAAAACCGATCTATCAGCCGTCCCGCCCAACTTGTGGTCGCAATGGGCGCAGCTTGGCTCTATCCCGACACTCGCCATACGGGGTGAGTTATCTGACATCTTGAGCGCGGAGACCCTGACGAGCATGGCGGCACAGCACCCGAAACTCGTCACCGTGACCGTCCCGGGGCGCGGTCATGCGCCGATGCTGGATGAGCCGGTGGCGGTAGCGGCCATTGACACTTTCCTGGATGGCATCGAGCCGTGACGATCGAGCTCAAAGGGAGATCCGTGTTGGTTACCGGTGCCGAGCGAGGTATCGGCAAAGGTATCGCGCGCGCCTTCGCCGAAAAAGGCGCCCGGATTGCGGCGCATGGATTGGCCGGCCCGGATGAGGCTCTGAGGTTGGTCGCGGAACTGCGGGCGGCCGGCAGTCCCGATGTCCGTTTCTTCGGCGGCGATTTGCGCGACGTGAGTCAAATCGACGTGTTGATGGGAGAGGTCTTCGCGTGGAGTCATCTGGACGTCCTGGTCAACAATGCCGGCATCCAGCACACGGCACCCCTCACGGACATCACCGTCGAGGTATGGAACGACATCATCGCGGTCAACTTGTCGGCAGCGTTCCATACGATGCGACACGCATTGCCGCGCATGGCTCAGGCTAACTACGGGCGCGTGATCAACATCGCCTCGGTGCATGGCCTGGTCGCCTCGGTAAGCAAGTCGCCTTATGTTTCCGCCAAGTTCGGACTCATTGGGCTGTCGAAAGTCGCGGCGCTCGAATACGCCGCGGCCGGCAGCGCCGCGAGCGGCGGTGTGACGATCAACTGCATCTGCCCGGGCTGGGTGGACACCGCGCTCGTGGCGCCCCAGATCGCCGAACGTCGTGAGCAGTTGGGTGTGTCCACTGAAGCGGCAATCGAGGCGCTGCTGACCGAAAAGCAGCCCTCGCGGCGCCTCTCGTCTCCCGTAGAGATCGCGCGGTTGGCAGTTTGGTTGTGCGCCCCCGAGGCGCACAACATAACGGGTACCGCTATTCCGATCGATGGTGGGTGGACGGCGCAGTAGTGAGCCCACCTTCACCTTGGACTGCACCGATAGGTCGCGCTTCTCAACCACGGTCAAGTCTCGCTCCAGGTATTGGTCGATACGTTCGTACGATG
>DATBCZ010000502.1:0-4466 GCA_036270175.1 Steroidobacteraceae bacterium
GTTCTGGGATCTACGAGGTTGCGATTGCCGGCGCTGCGCGCGCCGGCGCCGCGTGAGGCTGAGCTCGTGCAGGCCACCGGGGGGTTCCTGGCGCGGGTGGTGACGCCCTCGGCGGGGGCCTTGGGATTGTTTGAGCACTTCTTTCGGCGAGTTCGTGAGCGGGCGCCGTTGGGGCGCGGGAGGGACGGAAATGGGCCTCAGGCGTTGGGGGGCGGGAGTGGCGATCCGCCGACGGGCGTGGCGGGCGGTGCGGCCGTGGGGCGCCCGGAGGTTAGGTCGATGCCCGGGCGTGGAATGGGAAGTCCGCCGTGGGAATTCCTCGAGCATCACTGCAATGTTACGCCGGCCGAACTCCACCAACTCAGGGGCTGGTACGCTGACGCCCGTGCGGGCCGTCGGGTGCCGCTGGACCGCTTGCACAATTTGATTCAGAAAATACACAGGCATACCACTGCATGAGCGCTACCCTGCGACAGCTCGAGTCTCTGTTGGCCCGTGAGCTGGGTCGTGTGATTGTCGGTGCCGATGCTTCGATACGAGCGCTCGTCATCGCGCTCGTCGCACGCGGTCACGTGTTGGTACAGGGAGTGCCGGGGCTGGGGAAGACGCTATTGGCGAAAGCGCTGGCACGCGCCCTGGGAGGCGAGTTCAAGCGGATCCAAGGGACCTCGGATCTCATGCCGAGCGACATCATCGGCATTCATGTCTTTGACGAGTCGCGCCGGGACTTCGTGTTTCGGCCCGGGCCGTTGTTTGCCGACGTGGTGCTGGTCGATGAGATCAACCGCGCGGGCCCGAAGACGCAGTCGGCATTGCTCGAGGCCATGGAAGAGCGGCAGGTGAGCGTGGAGCGCTCTGTCTTCGCGTTGCCGAACGATTTTTTGGTGCTGGCGACGCAGAATCCGCTGGAGTTCGAGGGAACCTATCCCTTGCCTGAATCGCAGCTTGATCGCTTCATGTTGCGAATCGATGTGACCTACCCAACCCGCGCGGCGGAGACAGAAGTTCTTGCGCGCTATGGAGGATCGCTGTCGGCAGTGCCGACGACGCTGAACGACATCGAAGTTTTGGACCGTTCGCTGCTCGAGGGCGCGCGCGTGGAGGCCGAGCGGATTCATGTGGCGGATAGCCTCCTGGCGTACGTGCTCGATATTGCGGCTGCCTCGCGCGGACACCCTCGATTGTCGCTCGGTCTTTCAACGCGCGGCGCACTCGCCTTGATCAAGGCGGCGCGGATTACTGCTGGATTCCGCGGCGGCGACTTCGTTACTCCCGACGACGTGAAGGAAGCGGCGGCTTGGGTCATGGCTCACCGGCTCGTGCTCACGCCGGAGGCTGCGCTGGAGGGGTCGACCGATGTTGATGTTGTGCGCGGGCTGCTTGCTGAGACGCCTGTGCCGCGTTGAGCATGAGCCTGTGGCGCGTTGAGAACGAATCTGTCTGGCGTTGAGTACTGACATGCATCTCGCCCAGCGCGCATATGCTCTGCTCCTGCTGACGGCCGTGTTGGCGATTGCTGGCATCTGGTCGAGCGAGCCTGCTTTTTTCGCGCTATGGCGCATACCCGCTGCCCTGGTGCTGCTCGGCCTGGCATACGAGAGCTTCGTGATGCGGCGGGTGGCGATTGTGGCGGATGTCGAGACGGCGCCACGAGCGTTCCTGGGTCGTGAGCAGGCGGCGGTCTTCACCTTTCGAAACGAGTCCTCTCGTGCCTTTGCCGTCGAGTATGCGCCGGTGCTGCCAGATGGGTTTGACGCCTTAACGCAAATACGAAGAGTGGTCGCGCCTGCGCGGGGTGTTGGGCGGGATCCAATTGCGCTGCTGCCTGTCCGACTCGGAGCGCAGTCGTGGCCTCCGCTACCTTCGCGCTTGCTCGGTCCGTTGGGACTCGCGTGGTGGTCGAGGGAGTTGCATCCTGCCACTCCGGTTTCGATTGCGCCTGACACCTTGCGCGTAGGCGCTGCGCAGCCGCGGGGGAGTCCTTCGGGACCGAGCTCGCGTAGAGCCGTGGGCGCCGGAGCGGAGCTGCACCAGTTGCGTGGCTATCGGTATGGTGATCCGCTGGCGCGAATTGACTGGAAGGCGACCGCGCGCACACGTCAACTCGTGACACGGGAGTTCAGCGAGGATCGGCATCTCGATATTCTCATCGCGATCGATGCTGGCCGCTTCAGTCGGGTACGGACCGGCGCGCTCGACAGGTTGGGGTGCTACGCCAATGCGGCGGCACGTTTCGCTGAAATCGCGACACCGAATGATGATCGTGTCGGTCTGATGGTGTTTTCGGACCGGCCCCTGGTGGAGTGCGCACCGGCTCGAGGTTTGCGTGCGGTCACCCGAATGCGGCGCGCCCTCGAAGGTCTGAGTGTCGAGTCGGCCGAGTCCGATCCGACGGCCGCTGCGGTGCGTATTCGTGGGCTGTTGAAACGTCGAGGCCTGGTTGTTTTATTGACTGATCTCGATGATGCGAATGTTGCGGATTCGCTGGCGAGGGCGGTGCAATTGTTGTCGCCGCCTCACTTTGTCGTGGTGGCGGGGATCCGCAGCCCGGATATCGCGGCGCTGGGGGTTGGCGAGGCGCGCACATGGAGCGATCCCTGGGTTGCGCTCGCGGCGCAGGAGCATGAGGCTCGGGTCGCCTTGCAGCGATTGCTGCTGAGGCGGCTGGGTGCTCCCGTCGTCGTGACGTCTGCAGAGTTGTTGGAAAAGACGCTTTTGGCCGAGTACGAGGCGTTACGGCGGTCGCGACGGGTGTAGGGTGCTCGAGGCGAGTTTGGGGCGCTCAAGATGCGACCGAAGCGTTACGGGGCGCGTGGCGGGCGCGTCGAAAAAACCAGCCTTGCAGCAGGGCGATCATGACAATCCAGTAGCCGATTCCGATGGTCAGGCGGGCCCATAGCGGAAAGTGGGCTCGCGGCGATATGTACCCCTCGATGAGGCCCGAGCCCACGAGGAGCACGGCACAGGCAATCAACAGTTTTCCGGAGCGTAGGGCTGCGATACGGAACGATTCCGAGCGGCTTCCCTGGGAGGGGCGGATGAGGGCTTCGCCGACAGCCGCGCCCGCCGCGCCGGAGAGACACATCACCGAGAGCTCTACGCAGCCGTGCGCGACGATGAAGCGGAACAAGGCGCCTTCGAGTCCGTGTTGGCCTGTAAATGCGAAGACCGCGCCCAACATGAGCCCGTTGAGGCCGAGGATGTAGAGCGTGCCCAGTCCGAACACGAAGCCGGCACAGTAGGCGAACAGGCTCACTACGATGTTGTTCGTCAGAATCTGGAGAGACATGACGGACGACGGCACGATGTTCAATATGCCTTCGGTCCAAAGTTGTCCACGCTCCACTGTTGCGATCAGGTCCGGGGAGGCAAACAGCCCGATGAGATCGGGATAGGTGCGCACCATCCAGTAGCCGGCGAAGACGGTCAGGATGAAGATGGTCGTTGCCCACAGGATGTGGGGGGTAAGCCAGCGAACGACGGCGGGGATTTCGTCGCGGAAGAGATGTAGCAGCGCGTAGCCCGGGTGCCATGCGGTCCGGTAGAGCGTGTTGTGTGCGCGGACGTAGGCAGATTCCAAGTATTCGCGTGTGCGTGTGTCGGGGATGAGGCGTCGGGCGCGGGCTAGGTCGTGCGCGAGAAGGCGATAGTCGTCGGCCATTTGGGTGGCATCGGCGAGGTCGGAGGCAGGCCCGCGGGCGAGACGTTGGGCGCGCGCGGTGGCCGCTTTCCAGCGGTCGGTGCGTTGGAGGAGTGAGAATTCGAGGGCACGATCGCGGGCGGTTGTGTTTGGGGCGGGGCCTGAGCTCGCGTTGGCGCCCGGGCGCGTGCTCATATGGGTGCGCCTCGCAGCAGGCGTTCAAGTTGCGCGCGCAGGTCGGTGTCGGTTGGCGGCGGCGTTGACGCGCCCAGGATCGGATGGGCGGTAGTGGTGTTGACGCCGTGTCGCGTGAGAATCGCGGTGGCGAGGTGTTGCCGTGCTTCGCTCTCCAGTTGTGGCCAACGTGTGAGCAATTCGGTGATGACCTCCGCGTCAGCGTTGCGCAGCGCTTGCTCGCGCGAGGCGGCGGTCCTCGTCGCTCGCTCTGGCAAAACTATGTCGGGGCGCTCGTATACTAGGATGGTCCCAGCCGCCATGTCACCGATCCGGACATGGTCGCGGGTCGCGAAGGTAGCTACCAGGCCAACACCGTAGAGGAGAGGGAGCGAATCGACGAGGCGAAACACATTGCGCGTCAGCAGAGCGCCGATGCCCGGTGCGCCGCCGGTGCGAGTGACGATATGGATGCCGGCCATGCGCTTGCCGGGCGTCCGCCCATGCATCCCGATTTCCAACACGAAGTGATAAAGAAAGAACATAGCGGCAGCGGGTGTCACGACCAACACAAACCACTTCGCGTCGGGATTCAGCGGTGCGATGAAGGTCCAGCGACGGTTGTAGAGCAGCGCGGCCACGCCATACCACG
>DATBCZ010000503.1:0-10241 GCA_036270175.1 Steroidobacteraceae bacterium
CGATTCCGACAGAAGCCGCGCCAGCCGGATCCACCACGACCGCCCCGGCTGCTCCGGCCGCCCCGGCCCCGGCAGCGGAGCCCCCGGCCCCAACACCAGCCCCGTCGCCGGCCCCCGCCCCGGAACCTGCGGCCCCGCCAACCGTTACGCCTCAACCGCAATAAGAGAAAAAGTCCAACAGTCGGGAGCCGGTCCGACCTACAGTGCACCTATGCTGCCCGTCATCGCCCTGGTCGGCCGACCCAACGTCGGAAAGTCGACTTTATTCAATGTTCTGACGGGTACGCGCGACGCTATCGTCGCCGACATCCCCGGGCTGACCCGTGACCGCCAGTACGGCTTTGGTCGCGTTGGCCCGATGCCCTACGTCGTCATCGATACGGGCGGTCTCGTTGAGAATCCCACCGGCATCGAGACCCAGATGCGCGAGCAGACCGAGCAGGCGGTACAGGAGGCCGATCGCCTGGTTTTCCTCGCGGATGTGCGCGAGGGTCTGACGCCCGCGGATCATTTCGTCCTGCGTGAGCTGCGGCGCTCGGGCAAACCGGTGACGCTCGCCCTGAACAAGGGAGAGGGCCTCGACCTCGACTTCGTAGCCGGCGATTTCCATTCCCTCGGCCTGGGCGAGCCGGTGTTGATTTCCGCGGCGCATGGGCAGGGCTGCGAAGAGTTGATGGACCAGGTGCTCGCCGGTCTCGAGCCGGAGCCCGCGGCATCTGAAGATCCCAAAGACAGCGCCATCCGCATCGCCATCATCGGCCGTCCCAACGTGGGTAAGTCGACGCTCGTCAATCGCCTGCTCGGGCAGGAGCGAGTCATTGCGAGCGACGTGCCGGGCACGACGCGCGACAGCATTCTCGTGCCGTTCCATCGCGACGGCCGTGACTTCGTGCTCATCGACACCGCGGGCGTCCGCCGCCGTTCGAAAGTCGACGGCGTCATCGAGCGCGCCAGCGTCGCCAAAACATTGCAGGCGATCGACGAAGCCCATGTTGTCATCATGGTGCTCGACGCCCACGACAACATCGCGGAGCAGGATGCCAGCGTGTTGGGTATCGCGCTCCAGCGTGGCCGCGCGCTCATCATCGCGATCAACAAGTGGGATGGCATACCGCCCGACCAGCGGGAGACCATCCACCGCCAGTTGGCTCTGAAACTCGATTTCGTGCCGTTCGCACCGCTCCATTTCATTTCCGCGCGGCATGGCACTGGCGTTGGCGAAGTCGTGCAATCGGTCGTCCGGGCCTATGAGGCGGCGATGCGCGAAATGCCAACACGCGAGCTCACGCGTACGCTGGAGGAGGCGCTGACTGTCCACCAGCCGCCCCTCGTCCACGGCCGCCGTATCAAACTTCGCTACGCCCACCAGGGCGGCAGAAACCCGCCGCGCATCGTGATTCACGGCAATCAGACAGCCTCGGTGCCGGACGCCTACACGCGTTACCTCGCGAACGTGTACCGGAAGAAGTATGACTTATTCGCCACGCCGGTAGTGGTCGAGTACCGTACCGACAAGAATCCTTTTGTACGCGAGCGGCGCGTTGAGACCCACCGCCACCCGAAGCCGAGCCGCCGAGGCAAGAACAACAGACGAAGCTGATGCGGAAACGAGGCTGGTGAACCGAACCGAGCTGACCTGACATGACATGACGAGATCATGAGCGAAACTAGCGTGCCCTTTAACGGCCGTCGGGCCCAGAGGTTCGGTCCGGCACTCCCCCCCAGGACGCTTGCAGGCTTCATCGCCGCCATCGTCACCGTGCTCCTGATCGCATTCTTCGGCTACCGCTCCCTCAACAACGAGGCAGCAAGCGACGCCAACACCACCCATACCCTGGCTGTCATGCAGCGGGTCGATGGCCTCCTGTCGAGCGTAAAAGACGCCGAAACCGGTCAGCGCGGCTATCTGCTGACCGACCGAGAGACCTACCTCGAGCCCTACAACAACGCGCGCGCCGACATTCCGGGCGAACTGCAGGAGCTGCGGCGTCTCACGGCCAACAATCCCCGGCAGCAGGAGCTCCTCAGCCAGGTGCAGCGCTTCACCGAGCAGAAGCTGAGCGAACTGCAGGAAAGTATCGTGCTCAAGCGGTCGGGAAATGCGCAAGGTGCGCTGGCGCTCCTGCTGACTGACCGTGGCAGGTTGACCATGGAACGTATTCGCGATCTCGTCGATCAGTTCCTCGACCAGGAGCGCGTCACGCTGGCGCAACGTGTCGAGACCTCGCGCCAAGCCGGCGAGCTCACGTTGGTTATCACTGCCGGTGGCGCGGCGATCCTGTTCGTCCTCATTATCGCGGCGGCATTCCTGGCCTCCCGCGATTTTCTCACACAACAGACCGAGGCGTGGCTGCAGTCAGGACTGGCGGGGTTGTCGGAACGCATGCAGGGCGACCAGCGCCTGGAGGCTCTCGGGGAGAATGTGCTCGGTTTCCTCGCCCGGTACCTCGATGCACAGGTCGGCGCGATGTACATAGTTGCGCCGGGTGGGCAGTTCCAGCGCTTCGCGGGATACGCCTTGCCCGCCGGGCATGATCAGCGAGCGGACGTCTTGCGCCCCGGCGACGGACTCGCGGGGCAGGCTCTGAAGGAGAACCGCGTCCTGACGGTGCAGGATGTACCCAACAATTACCTCCCGGTTGCGTCGACCCTGGGAGGCGCGAATCCGACACAACTCCTGGTTGCTCCCGCGAACGACAGTGGAGTGGTGCAGGCTGTAGTCGAGCTGGGTTTCTTCCGCGCGGTGCAACCTGCGGATCTGGAGCTTTTGCGGCGCGCCCGCGAGGCGATCGGCATTGCCGTCCGTTCCTCGAAAGACCGCACCAGGCTCGAAGAGCTGCTCGAGGAAACCCAACGCCAATCCGAAGAGCTGCAGTCGCAGCAGGAGGAGCTGCGCGTCGCCAATGAGGAGCTCGCCGAACAGAGCCAGGTTTTGAAGGAATCGCAGGTACGCCTCGAGTCGCAGCAGGCCGAGCTCGAGCAAACCAACTCGCAGCTGGAGGAGCAGGCCAGCATTCTCGAGAATCAGCGCGACGAGCTGCAGCGTGCGCAAGTGGCGATCAGCGAGCGGGCCGCCGATCTCGCCCGCTCGAACCAGTACAAGTCGGAGTTTCTCGCCAACATGAGTCACGAGTTGCGCACGCCGCTCAACTCGTCGCTCATCCTGGCGAAGCTGCTCGCGGACAACAAGCCGGGCACGCTCAACGAGGAGCAGGTGAAGTTTGCCCAGACCATTTTCGGGGCCGGCAACGACCTGCTCGCCCTCATCAATGACATCCTCGATCTGTCGAAGATCGAATCCGGCAAGTTCGAAGTGCAGCCGGAGTCCGTCGGCATCAATCACGCCGTGGAGACCTTGAGCCGCGGCTTCGAGCCACTGGCGCGGGAGCGGCGTCTTACGTTCACCTTTACAGTGGATCCCGGAACGCCGGAGCGGCTGGAGACGGATCCGCAGCGACTCGGCCAGATCCTGAAAAATCTGCTCTCCAACGCGTTCAAATTCACCGAGCGGGGCGCTATTTCCCTGCGGGTCTCGACGGCTCCGGGCGACGGCCAGGTTGCCTTCGCTGTACAAGACAGCGGTATTGGCATTCCGCCGGAGCAACAGGAGATTATTTTCGAGGCGTTCCGCCAGGCCGATGGCAGCACCCATCGCAAGTACGGCGGCACGGGCCTGGGCCTGTCAATTTCGCGGGACCTGGCCCGACTGCTGGGCGGCGATGTTACGGTGCAGAGCGAGGCAGGGAAGGGCAGTGTCTTCACGCTCACGCTGCCGTTGCAGTACTCGGGGCCGGCCGTCATCGAGCGCTCGAGTCAGACCGGTGTCAGCGCCGTCTCGGCATTGTTGCTGCCTGAGCCACCGCCGGCTGCCCGGGCGCCGACCTTATCCCCAGCGTTCAATTTCGCGCAGCCTCCCCTCCCCATCGAGCTCAGACCATCGCTCGTGGCGGACGATCGTGCACGGATTGCAGCCGACTCGAGGATTATTCTCATCGTGGAGGACGATCTGCGGTTCGCCGCGATCCTGCGCGATCTGGCGCGTGAGTTGGGGTTCCTTTGTGTCGCCACCCAAACTGCCGCAGACGCCCTGGTCGCCGCGCACAGATTCAGGGTGCACGCGATCATTCTGGACATGAACCTCCCCGATCGCTCCGGCCTCGACGTTCTCAACGATCTCAAGCGCAGCCCGAGCACGCGTCACATCCCCGTGCACGCCGTATCGGTCGCGGACTTTAGCCAGGAAGCGCTCAGTCTCGGAGCCGTGGGCTACGCACTCAAGCCCGTGAAGCGCGAGCAGTTGTTGACAGCCTTCGAGAAACTCGAAGCCAAGCTCCAGCAAGGGGTGCGCCGGGTGCTCGTCGTGGAGGATGACCCGCGGCAGCGTGACAGCATCCGGGAGTTGCTCTCGAGCGAGGGCGTGGAGATTTCGGATGTTGCCACGGCCACCGAAGCCCTGGAGCGCCTGAAGCAAATGACCTTCGACTGTCTCGTGCTGGACCTGAGTCTGCCCGATCTGAGCGGCTATGAAATGCTGCAGCGGATGGCGGAAACGGATGAGGTCTCTTTTCCGCCAGTCATTGTCTATACCGGCCGGTCCCTCACCCGCGACGAGGAACAAAGACTGCGACGGTTTTCGCGCTCCATCATCATCAAAGACGTCCGCTCACCCGAGCGCCTGTTGGACGAGGTCACCCTGTTTCTGCACCAGGTCGAGTCCAAGCTGCCCGTGGAGCACCAGCGCATGTTGCGCGAAGCGCGTGACCGCGAGTCCGCTTTCGAGGGCCGCCGCATCCTCATCGTGGAGGACGACGTACGCAATATCTTCGCGCTGTCGAAAGTTCTCGAGCCACGCGGCGCGAAAGTGGAGATCGCGCGGAACGGCCGGGAGGCTCTGGAGGTGCTCGCCCGTAGCTCGGTGGCCGCCGACACCAATGTTGACCTCGTCCTGATGGACATCATGATGCCCGAGATGGACGGTCTCACGGCGATGCGCGAGATCCGCAAGCGCCCCGAATGGCAGAAGCTCCCGATCATTGCGCTCACCGCCAAGGCGATGAAGGACGACCAGGAGAAATGCCTGCAGGCTGGAGCCAACGACTACATCGCCAAGCCACTGGATGTCGATAAGCTGCTGTCGCTCGTCCGGGTTTGGATGGCGCAGTAGAGGAGTCACGGCCGAAGTGACCAGCACTGCCTTCGACATCGAGTTGCCGCTGCTGCTGGAGGCTGTGTATCGCAAGTATCATTACGACTTCCGCGGTTATGCCGGTGCATCACTCAAGCGCCGCCTGACACAGGCCATGGAGCGGTTCGGCTGTCAGACACTGTCGCAATTGCAGGGCCGGCTCCTGCACGAGCCGGCGCTGTTTCCCGCGCTACTCGATTTCCTCACCGTGCAGGTGAGCGAGATGTTTCGCGACCCCGCGTATTTCCGGGCGCTGCGCGAGAAGGTCGTGCCGCTGCTGCGGACCTACCCGTCGCTGAAAATCTGGGTCGCCGGGTGCAGTACGGGCGAAGAGGTCTACTCGATGGCCATCCTTCTGCAGGAAGAGGGACTGCTGGAGCGCTCCCTGATCTACGCGACGGACATCAATGCCGGGGCGCTGGAGCGGGCGCAGTCGGGCATCTACGATGCCGCGCGTATCGGCGGATTCACCGAGAACCACCGTAAGTCCGGCGCGCGCAGCTCGCTGTCCGACTACTACACGGCCGCGTATGGCAAGGCAGTGTTCGACAAGTCGCTCAAGTCGAACGTCGTGTTTGCCGACCACAGCCTGACCACCGACAGCACCTTTTCGGAAGTGCAGCTGGTCTCCTGTCGCAACGTGCTCATCTATTTCGATCGCGCATTGCAGGACCGGGTGTTGGGATTGTTCCGCGACTCATTGTGCCGGAAAGGGTTTCTCGGCCTGGGCGCGAAGGAATCGCTGCGTTTCTCGACGCACTCGTACGCCTTCTCGGATTTCGCCGTGAGCGACAAGATCTTTCAGAAGGAGGCTTCGTGATGGCACTCATGCCCGCGACGCGCACCATCGAAGCCGTGGCGATCGGCACCTCGGCCGGTGGCGTGGAGGTGTTATCCACGCTCCTGTCGGTGCTGCCGGCGGACTGTCGCGCTTCCTTCTTCATCGTGATTCATATACCGCGCGAGCGGCCGAGCCTGCTCGCCGAACTCTTCGGCGCCCGGTGTGCATTGCCGGTTCGTGAGGCGGAGGACAAAGAGCCGGTGCAGCCGGGCACCGTGTACTTTGCGCCACCCGATTATCATTTGCTGTTGGACCGTGGCCCGGCACTGGCGCTGTCGAGTGACGAGCCCGTTCATTTTTCACGACCGTCCATCGACGTGCTGTTCGAATCCGCCGCGGATATCTACGGCGAGCGCCTGTTGGGATTGATTCTGACCGGCGCCAACCAGGATGGCGCCGAGGGGCTGGCCGCGATCGGCCGTGCCGGAGGTTGCACGGTCGTGCAGGATCCCGGCGGCGCCGCCGTACCCTTTCTGCCAGAGGCCGCCCTGCAGGAGGGGCCGGTCGACTTCGTGCTTTCGCTGACGCAGCTGCAGAGTCTCTTCGGGACCTGGGGAATGAAATGATGAGCGTTACCTTTTTTTGGCAGGCTGATTGAATGACCGCCCGTGTAAAATGCCTGTTAGTCGATGATCTCGAGGAGAACCTCCTGGCGCTCTCGGCGCTATTGCGCCGTGAGGACGTGGAGATCCTCCAGGCACGCTCTGGCGCCGAGGCTCTCGAGCTGTTGCTGGCCAACGAGGTCGCCCTGGCATTCCTGGACGTGCAGATGCCCGACATGGACGGGTTCGAGCTCGCAGAGCTCATGCGCGGCAGCGACCGCACGCGACACGTTCCGATCATCTTCGTCACCGCCGGCGTCCGCGACCAGTATCGGCTCTTCAAGGGCTACGATACGGGCGCCGTGGATTTTCTCTACAAGCCCATCGATCCGCACATTCTCAAGAGCAAGGCGGACGTGTTTTTTCAGCTATACCGCCAGAAGCAACAGCTCGCCCGCCAGCTCGAGGAGCTGACCGAGACGTTGCGCCTGAACGAGCTGTTTACCGCGGTTCTGGGCCACGATCTGCGTAACCCGCTGAGTGCCATCCTGAATTCGGCCAACCTCCTCGAGCGCATCTCCAAGGACGATGTCGTGAAGCAGTCCGCGACCCGTATGGTGAGCAGCGGCAAGCGGATGAGCCGCATGATCGACGACATGTTGGATCTCACCCGTGCGCGGCTGGGTGGTGGCATTCCGCTACGGCTGCAGGAGACGGAATTCGCTGTGCTGGTGCAAAGAGTCATTCAGGAGCACCAGGTTGCTTTCCCGGCCGGACGCTTCGAGACTCGCCTGGAAGGCGATCTGACGGGTAGTTGGGATGCCGACCGGCTTGCGCAGGTGACTTCCAACCTCATCGGCAATGCGCTCGAGCACGGCGAAAGCAAGGATCCGATCGAAGTCATCTTGAACGGCACGCGGCCGGACCGGGTCACGCTCACCGTCAGCAACAAGGGTGTGATACCGGAAGACGTTCTGCCGCACCTGTTCGACCCCTTCCGCGGGGGCCAGCGGCAGTTAGGTCGCCGTGAGGGCCTGGGACTCGGGCTCTACATCGTGCAGCAGATCGTACTCGCCCACGGAGGCCGAGTGGATGTAAAGACCGACGCGCGACACACGAGCTTCCTCGTCGAGCTTCCCCGCCGATAGTCTATTTGCCGATGGCCTATTTTGGGGCCGCCCGCGTCTGTAGTGACGCGATTTTCACGCGCCATTCCTGTGGGCCGGTGTTATGTACGGAGGTGCCGGTCGAGTCGACCGCAACCGTAACCGGCATGTCCTGCACGTCGAACTCGTAGATCGCCTCCATACCGAGATCCTCGAAGGCGAGGACCTTCGCGCCGCGGATCGCCTTCGAGACCAGGTAAGCCGCGCCACCGACGGCCATCAGGTACGCCGCCTTGTGATTCCTGATCGCTTGGATCGCCACGGGACCGCGCTCCGCCTTGCCGATCATGGCGATGAGGCCGGTCTTCGCCAGCATCAACTCGGTGAACTTATCCATGCGCGTGGCGGTGGTGGGGCCCGCCGGGCCTACCGCCTCTTCGCGCACCGGATCAACAGGGCCTACGTAGTAGATGACGCGGTTGGTGAAATCGACCGGTAGCGGTTCGCCTTTCGCGATCATGTCGGAAATACGCTTATGCGCAGCGTCGCGTCCCGTCAGCATTTTGCCGGAGAGCAACAGTCGCTGTCCCGGCTGCCACGAGGCGACTTCATCCTTGGTCAGCGTGTTGAGATCCACGCGCCGGCTGCTCGCGGCATCGGCGACCCAATGCACCTTTGGCCAGGCATCCAGTGGCGGCGCTTCGAGTTTCGCGGGACCGTTGCCATCGAGGGAAAAATGCACGTGGCGGGTGGCGGCGCAATTGGGAATGATCGCGACGGGCTTGGAGGCGGCGTGAGTGGGCGCCGACAGGATCTTGACGTCCAGAACCGTTGCGAGTCCACCGAGTCCCTGCGCGCCGATACCGAGAGCGTTCACCTTCTCGAAAAGCTCCACACGCAATTCCTCCAGCCAGCCCTTCGGACCGCGTGCAATGACTTCCTGGATGTCGATGGGCTCCATCAGCGATTCCTTCGCCATCACCATCGCTTTCTCGGCCGTGCCGCCGATGCCAATGCCCAGCATGCCCGGCGGGCACCATCCCGCGCCCATGGTCGGGACGGTTTTCAATACCCAGTCGACAATCGAGTCCGAGGGCTCGAGCATCACGAACTTCGACTTGTTTTCCGAGCCACCGCCCTTGGCGGCCACCTGCACCTCGACAGTGTCGCCCGGCACGATCTCGTAGTGGATGACGGCCGGCGTGTTGTCTTTCGTATTTTTGCGCGCCCCTTCGGGCGGATTGACGATCGAGGCGCGCAGCACGTTTTCGGGGAAGAGATAGGCCTGGCGCACGCCCTCATTCACCATATCGCTGACACCGAGCGTGGCTGCACCGGACTTGCTCGCCCAGCGCACGTCCATCCCCACTTTCATGAACACCGTGACAATGCCGGTGTCCTGGCAGATCGGCCGCCGCCCCTCGGCACACATACGGCTGTTGGTGAGGATCTGGGCGATGGCGTCCTTGGCCGCCGGACTCTGCTCGAGCTCGTAAGCCCGGCCGAGCGAGGTGATGTAATCGAGCGGGTGGTAGTAGCTGATGTACTGCAGGGCATCGGCTACGCTCTGGATGAGATCTTCCTGCTGGATGACGGACATTTCACTCTCTGCGGCGGGCGGCCGCTGGCGGCTTGAATTGCGCCGCCTATTCTAGCGGAAGGGCGTCCTTGCCGCCGCCGCGGGCGCTATTTTCCCTGCTTCAGAAAGGCCATGACCTGCTGGATCGTCGCCTTGGGATTCTCTTCCATGATCCAGTGTCCGGAGTTGGGCACGATGCCGCCGGTGACGTTGCTCGCGACAAAACGCAGATCGTCGGCCTCGGCGGCACCGAACGACTTCTCGGCCCCGATGGCGAGCACCGGCAGGGTCAGCTTGCCCACCTTGGCCAGCAGTGCCTTGTTGTCGATGGCATCCTGGTTGAAGGCGCCGAATTGCTCAAAGGCGTCGTGCATGGCGTGCGGCCGCGCATACAGCGTGGCGTAGTGCTGGCGAGTTGCCTCATCGATCGACTTCGGATCGGCGGACGACTCGTTGTAGAACCGGTCGAGATAAATCCGCTCCCGGCCTTGCACGAGCCGCTCTTCGTCGGGGCCTCGAAAGTTGAAGTGCCACAACATGGGAGTGAGGAGGATTTTGTCCCAGTCGCCGATGCCCGGCAGCGGCGCATCGATCACGACCCAGCGGGTGATCCGGGTGGGATACTGTGCGGCCAGCGCATAGCCCACCATGTCGCCGATGTCGTGGGTTACCAGGGCCGCCTGCTGCACCTTGAGTGCATCCATGACACCTGCGATGTCAACAGCCTGGTTCTTCTTGCTGTAGCCGGTGTCAGGATGGTCTGATAGACCCATGCCCCGGAGGTCCGGCACGATCACGGTGTGGTCCTTGACGAGAACGGCGGCAAGGGGTGCCCACATGTCGCCCGTGTCCGCGAAGCCGTGCAGAAGGACGACAGCCGGTCCTTTGCCACCGACGCGGACATGCAGCCGGGTGCCGTTGGTCGGCACCATTTCGGTGTGGAATGTGGCCGGGTAGGGTTCGATGGCGGCCAGCGCCGGTGTGGCGA
>DATBCZ010000504.1:0-7510 GCA_036270175.1 Steroidobacteraceae bacterium
TAGAGGTAGTTGAGCGGCATTTTGTCAGTGAAGTGAGGCGCTTTGCCGGTTGCAGGCCGCGTGCGCTCGAGATAGTCGCGGCCCAGGGCCTCGAAATCGAGTTTCGCCGAGCGCGCCACCAGTTCCTGACGAGGTATTGAGCGCGTACCGGCGGCAGTGATCACCGCATCGACCAGCGCCTGTGAGAAGTCATTCAGCTCTCCCGCAGAATAGACAGACGAGTGACTTCCGAGGATGCGTTCCACCAGCGTCGTACCGCTTCGGGGGAGACCCACAATAAATAGCGGTTCTTGGCTCGGAAAGCCGCGCACCGTCGGCGCGGGGCCAGCGGGGAATGCATCGATTATCCAGCTTACGGTCTCGACATCGCGCTCGATGTCATATTTCAGATGGCGACGGCGTAATTTCGCGGCCTGGTCGAGGAAGGTCCACGAGCGCTCGTACTCGCCGATATCCTCGAGCTCTTTTGCCAGGGCGTACCGGATCTGTACCTCGCCGCGCCAGTCGGTGATACCGCGGGCCAGGAGCCGTTCGAGCTCGGCCACGTGGTTGCGCTCACGGGTCTGCTTACGCAGGTCAGACCGGTTCTTATAGGCCTCGTAGTCGTTCGGCCGGCCGGCGATCACATGATCGTAGTCGTCTTCCGCTGCGGCAAGTTGACCGAGGAAACGGCGTACGGTGGCCCGATTAAACGTAATCGGGACATTGCGGGGAGCCAGCTGTAGCGCCCGGTCGTAAGCCTCCAGCGCCAGGCGCTGCTCTCCTGAAAGGCTGTAGAACGTGCCCAGCAAGTCGAGTGCAGCCGCATCGTCGTTGAGGAGTGGGCGGACGTTGTTGGCGATTTCGAGCGCCTCACTTTGGCGGCGCAGCGCTCGAAGCGCGTAGGCCTTCTGCAAAAGGGAGCGGCCATCCTTGGGGGTGAGCGCCAGGGCGTGCTCGACCGTTGTGAGCGCCGTTGCTGCGTCCCCCATCTGCAAGGCGATTCCGCTGGTGGTGCGCCATCCCGAGGCGAACTCAGGGTGCTTCGTATTGAGGGCGCGGCAGACATCGGCGGCCGCGCGAAGGGAACCGTGCCGTGCGAGTCGTAGCGCTTCCTCCTCGATGCGGGAAGCTGTCGGATCGGCGGCGGGTTTGGGCATCATCCAAGCGTAGCGCGACTTCAGGCCCGAACGCTATCCAGATGGCGAGTGGGGTCCACCAGAAGCCACGCGGCCGCACTCGCGAATGCGAAACCGCTTCCGACTACAAACGCCGCTGTCCAGGAATGTTGTCCCGAGAGATAGGCGACAATTGGCGTAGCGACGAGGCCGCCGATGTTACCTCCGGTGTTGAGAAGCCCGGACGCGGACATGGTATCGCCACGGGCGACATGCATGACGGCTGCCCAGTAGGGCCCTTCGTTTAGTTCCACGAACGCAAAGCAAAGCGCCAGAGCACCTACGGCAAAATAAGCGTTGGCGGCATGGACGGCGATCAACAGCAGGATGCCGGCGGCAGGCAGGGAGATGAAGGGGATGATGTGCAACCCTCTTCGTGTTCCGTAACGTACGCCGAAAACGCTTCCGAGCTTCCCCCCGATCCCCGCACCGAGCGCGGAAGCCAGCGGCGGGGTGGCGGCCAGCCACCCGCCCTCGAGCACGGTGAAATGCCGCTCCTGGACCAGGTACAGAAAACACCAGTTGCCCAGCAGGTAGTACACGTAGTTCATGCACCCATAGGACACCGTCAGCGCGAGGAGGTCGCGGCTTTTGAGCAGTGCCGACAGGCGGCGCCAGGAGATCGAACAGTCAACGTTATTCGCTGGGCGGATGTCGAGCTCGGACAACTCCGCGGGGCTGACGGCGGGGTGCTCGGCCGGAGTGTTACGTGCGTACCAGGCCCACACCGCAGTCAACAGAAGAGCGGGTAGCGTCGTCCAGGCAAGTGCTTTTTGCCAGCCGAACGAGGACATGAGCCAGGCGATGACGGGCGGCGCGACGGCTGCCCCGAGCCCCAGGCCCAGGCTCAACAACCCCTGTACCAACGACCACTGATCGGGTTTGAACCAGGCTTCGACCACGCCGGCGGTCACTGGGAAGATGGGGCTTTGTGCCAGGCCGAGTAGCAGTTGCACGCCGAGAAGTACCGCGAAGAGCGCTGTGCCAGTCAAAACCACTGGCGCCAGGGGCGTGGTCACTGTGCAGACAAAAGACAGCAGTCCGATCAGGACGAAGGTACTGCGGGCGCCGAGTCGTTGCCCCAACACTCCGCCGGGGAACTGAAGCGCCGCGTAGCCGAGCAGAAAGGCCCACTCGAGCCAGCCGATCTGCATCTGACTCAGGTTCAGCGATGGCATCATCTGGTAGCTGGCGACCGCGAGGCTGCGCTGCTGCACGTAGGCCATCAGGCCAAACGAGAACAGGAGTGTGAAAATCCTCCAGCGAATACGTGTGCGCCGAGGCGCGACTGAGGCGATGTCGGACGGCGTTACCGTCACAAGGAGTCGGCGACCGAGTCGCCGATCCGCTCGAGAACATAACGGCGGATATCGAGGTTGAAATCCTCCATGGGCGCGTAGTAGCCGCGCTCGTGTACGCGGGAGGAAATGCCTTCCTGCACCCTCTCGCAGATGACCCAGTCCTGGCGGTTTACGACATCCCAGAATTCGACGCTGTCGGCGGGATCGAAGTCCGGTTTCTGCAGCTCGAAAGGCTCGAACAGGAAATGGCAGGTGATGTCGGTCCGGCCCGGCGAGCGGGGCCGCAAAATGAAGACCGCGACGTGATCGCAGGCGAGACTCACGAAGAGATTGGGATACAGGAGCTCGCCTTTGTGGCGCACCTGCTCGTCTTCGTTGAGTGTTGGAAAAGCACGGCGGCGTGTCGTGCCGGACTTCGTGAAGGTATAGGCGCCTTCACGGTGAGGTATGCCGCGCTCCCAGTCGAGGTTCGAGCCGCCGCGGTCTTTGAATGCCGGGACGATCGCGCACAGTTCGGGGTGGACGCCGGCGCAGTGATAGCACTCGTTGTAGTTCTCGCAGAGGACTTTCCAGTTCGCGGCGACCTGGTACTCGATCGTGTGGCCGATGCGCAGGTCGCTCAAGGGGTAGCGGCGCGTGCGCTCGGGGATGCCGGCAACCTGCTCGAGGAATGGTTTGGCGTTGGCGGGTGTCAGGTTGAGGAAGACGAAGCCGCCCCAGGTTTCTATGCCTATCGGGTAGAGGCTGAAGAGGGATTTGTCGAAGCCGGGCTCGGTGGTGAGGTAGGGGGCTGCGAGGAGGTGGCCGTCGAGGTCGTAGGTCCATTGGTGGTAGGGGCAGACGATGCGGCTGGCGGTGATGCCGCCGGCCATGGCGGGCGCGCCGGTCCCTTGGCCACCATCGTCGGTGCGGCACAGGCGCGAGCCGCGGTGGCGGCATACGTTGTAGAATGCACGGAGTTGGTTGTTCCGGTTGCGTACTAGAACGACGCTTTCGCCGAACACGTCTAACACCCGATGCGAGCCGGGTGAGGGCACCTCTTCCTCGCGGCCCACGCAGAGCCATTCGCGGAAGAAAATTCGCTCTTTCTCGAGACCGAATACTTTCTCCGAGCGATACCAAGTGGAGGGTAGCGTCGGCTCCAGGCCGGCAACCGGGGGCGGTAATACATAACCGGTCATGGGTGCGCGCGCTCTGGCTTATTCACGGGCGCGCCCCGAAGCGGGGTGTCCCGACGCAGGGTCAGTGTTTGTGGGTCCGCATCGAGCTCTCTGGCATAACGATGGCCGCTGTAGACCGCATGGACAATAGCGCCGGGGGCGAGAGCATCGCCGACTCTCGTCACGGATGCGATCCCGGCGCTCGCAAGATCGTCGGGTCGTCCGATGAGAGCGTGATAAAGCGCGTCGTTCGGGAAACGGGCGCCTACGATGATCAGGGAGCCGCATGCCAAGTGCATTTCTTTGTCTGTGAACTGGCTCGCCAGAGTCAACACATCGGAAGTTGGGCCGGGCCGCGTCACGCCTGACTGCCGCAGGCCGGACCCTTTGAATCCGGTCACCCGCGATAACGTGTGAAGCGTTATCCCGCAGTCAGCGAGCGTGAGATGGATCTGCGGCTGCTCGTTGCTCATAATGGCCCAGGCGGAGGCGTGGCGGCCGGTGTTACATACGACACCCGGTGCCCCCGTTTCGCAACATACTCGGCCACGGCGCTGCCCATGTAATAGTTGTCGAAATCGAAGACCACGACGGGGTCTTCCAGATGGACACCTGCCGCGATGTCATCCGGGGTATGTACGTTCGGTCCTTCAAGGGTGCCGACGGGAATTTCCAGCGGCGAATACAACATGCGAGACCAGTGGGCACCCGTGGCGATCACGACGTGGGTATTCCCCAACTCCAGGATCTCGTCGGCGGACAGACGATTACCGCGATAGAGATTGAAGTTCGGCAGCTTTTCGAGCTGGCCGCGGCGCCAGTCGAGCACCCGGCCCCAGGATGAGAGTCCTGGCAACCGTGTTTCAAAACGCAGCCGTCCACCGATGTCGTCGGTAGCTTCCGCGAGTGTGACTTCGTAGCCGCGGCGGGCGAGCGTCAAGGCGCACTCGAGACCGGAGGGTCCTCCGCCAACAATGAGCACTGACGATGAGCTGCCCGCAGGGGCGACTCGCTCGGGGTGCCACTCGCGGCGCCATTCTTCGCCGATCGTGGGATTCTGCGTGCAGCGTACCGGGACACTGTCGTGCCAGCTCGAGATGCAGATGTTGCAGCCGATGCATTCCCGGATGTCCTGCTCGCGACCGGCGTCGATCTTGCTCGGCAGAAAGGGGTCGGCGATCGACGGCCGGGCCGCTCCGATGAGATCCAGGACGCCACGCCGGACCTGTCCGGCCATGGTGTCGGGCGACGTGAACCTTCCCACGCCCACTACGGGCTTCGAGGTGATCTTTTTGACGAAATCGATGGTGGGCTCGTGACTGCCCTCCGCGGTGAACCGTGATGGCGCACAGTCGGTCGGGGAGGAGTCCATTTTGACGTCCCACAGGTCCGGCACGTCAGCCAATAGTTCGACGACCTCATGCGCTTCGGAGGCTGCGTTCTCGCTGCGTTTCGCTCGCAGTTCCTCCAAACTGATGCGCAGAGCGACGGCGCACTTGCCACTCACCGCGTCATGAGTGGCCTCGAGCATTTCCCGGACGATGCGAACACGATTGCGGACGGAACCGCCGTAGGCATCGGTTCGATGATTCCACTCGGGAAGAAGAAATTCGTAGGGCAGGTAGCCCATGCCGGCATAGACATACACGATGTCGAAACCGGCAGTGCGTGCTCTTCGGGCGGCATCCGCCTGCCAGCGAATGACGTTACGAATGTCCGCGGCATCCATGACGCGTGAGCGCAGATTGCTCATGAAACCGACATGGGTCGCCATCCACGAGATGCCCGAGGGTGACATCGATGGCACGCGGTTCGTTCGGTTATGGACGGAGCCGCCCCCATGCCAGAGCTCCACGCCTGCGAGTGCGCCGTGTTGATGCACGGCGTCCGTCATCAGTGCATGCGAGCGGATGTCGTCATCGTCCCAAAGTGTCGCGTAGGGAAGGGGTGCGTCATCGGAGCTGGGATCGATGGAGACGTAACCCGAGCACACGACGCCCCAGCCGCCCTCAGCCTTCATCCCGCGAAAGGCGGCACGCATGCGTGGCATGGTGTTCGTCATGCCGCTGGCGTGGGGCACGCCGTAGAACCGATTGCGCGCGGTGACGGGACCGATTTTTACGGGCTCGAACAGAATGTCGTAGCGCGGGTTGCGAGACATTTGGAAATACCGCGTGCCTGTATTGCTCGAGTGTATATCCGGGCGGCGGCGGAGCGCCAGAAAATAATTGAGCGGTCGTCCAATAGCGGTAGGGGAGGCGCGCCGCCGGGCTTGCCGACGAACCGGGTGCAATGTAACGATGCGGCGCGTTCGCTACTTACAAGGAAACCCCATGCTGACCCGGTTGCCGCGCATCCTGACTCTGCTGCTGTCGCCAGTGATGTTATGGCCCGCGTTACTGCATGCGCAGGCGACGGGGCCTGATACGCCTGAGGCCGGATCGGTTGAGGAAATCGCGCGAGCTACCACGGAAACCCGCTTCCTGTCGCCTTGGGTCTCTTATCTTCCAGCGTCCGCGACGGTCGTCTCGCCGCGCACCTTTTTGCACCGGATTCCCGGAGCGCCGGGAGAACTCGTCGACTCGTCCGCGGCATATGCCTACAGTCGGGCACTTGCGGCTTCTTCGCCGCGGGTGAAGGTCTTTACCATCGGGCGCTCGGAGGAAGGCCGCGAGATCATCCTGCTGGCAATCGCGGATGAGGCCGGGATCCAGGGGCTCGATAAGTTAAAGGCCATCACTGCAACGCTCGCCGATCCCCGCAAGGCCGACTCCGTCGCGGCGGAGCAACTCGTCGCGGCCGGACGGCCGGTCTACTACTTCAACGCCGCGTTGCATTCCGACGAGACGGGCTCGACGGAGACCGTGCTGGAGTTGGCTTATCGGCTGGCGACCTCCGAGCAGCCGCAGATCCGGCGCATTCGCGAGAATCTCGTCGTGCTCATCAATCCGGTGTCCAACCCGGATGGACGCGACAAACAGGTGGAGTGGTTCTATCGTTACCTGAAGGGCAAGACGGTCCTGGAGAATCTGCCGCGCCAGGCGCCGCCCTACTGGTCGAAGTATGCGTTCGTCGACATCAACCGCGACGCGCATCAACAGGTGCATGAGACGACGAAAGCCGTTTACCGGATGTTGTATGAGTGGCATCCGATCGCTGTGCACGACCTGCATGAAAGCGAGGCGCTGCTGCTGACGTGGAATGGCACCGGCCCCGTCAACGAGCACATCGATCCCCTGTCCTACAGTGAGCGACTCGAGCTCAGCTTCCACGAGGTGCAGACACTTACGGGTCTCGGTATGCCCGGGGTATGGACCTGGAATTTCGGCGATGATTTCGCGCACCTGTTCCTGGATTCCATCGGGCTCAATCACAACGCCATGGGGCGGGGATACGAGACGTACGGCAACGGTACTGCCGAGACACTTACCCATACGTTGAACGCGGATGAGACCACGGTCGACTGGTATCGGCCGGTGGCGCCGCCGACGGGGAGCTTTCGCTGGTCGGCGCGCGACAATCTCAACTACATGGAGACGGCTGCGCTGGCGGCTCTCGACCGGGTTGCACAGGAGCCCAAGACGCTCCTGAAAAATTTCTATCTGAAAGGCCTACATTCGTACCAGGCGGGATTGAACGAAGCGCCGTATGGCTTTCTGATTCCGGAGGATCAGGGTGATGCCACGCGCGTTGCGCAGTTGGTGGCGCGGCTCATCTCACTGGGGATCGAGGTGCATCGCGCGGCAGCACCACTGACACTGAAGGATGGATCGTATCCCGCGGGCACGTTCGTGATCCGGCTCGATCAGCCGTATCGGAACTACGCTGTCGATCTGTTGACGCCGTCGTTCTTTGCGAAAGATGCGGGTGAGCCGTATGACGACGTGTCCTG
>DATBCZ010000505.1:0-8450 GCA_036270175.1 Steroidobacteraceae bacterium
CGAAAGGTGTCCACCGCTGTCGCATTACGGCCGCCCGAGATGATTTGCCGCGTCACCGGGTGCAGGGAGTTCGGCTGGCGCTCGAGGAAGTCGCCGACGGCGCAGTAGCGTTCGGCGACCCAGGGCCCCTCGTACAAAAGCCGTGCGGTGGCTAGAAACGGCTCGAAATCGATCTCCACGCGTCGTCCGCCGAGCGATTCCAGGCGGGCCACCGCTTCGGAGAAGAGGCGCGCGTACTCAGCGTCACCGAAGAATTCCAACTGCGACGCGCGAGGGACGCCGAAGCGGAAGGCGGAGCCGGAGGGGCCCATTGGGGACATCATCACCCTCGCGTACGAATCCTCCGGATCAAACGCAGCCGCCACGTCATACACTCGCGCGGCATCACCCGCCGTGAGTGTAAAAATCGACACGCAATCCAGCGAGCGGCAAGCGGGTACCACCCCGCTCGTGCTCAAAGCGCCGCAGGTTGCCTTGAGGCCCACGATGTTGTTGAACGCTGCCGGGACTCGGCCGGATCCCGCAGTGTCTGTCCCTAATGAGAAACTAACCAAACCCGTGGCAACGGCCACGGCGGACCCTGAGCTCGACCCTCCGGAAATATAGGCGGGGTCAAAGCTGTTGAGCCCAGCGCCATAGGGCGAGCGCGTACCGACGAGACCCGTTGCGAACTGGTCGAGGTTTGTTTTTCCGACCGGGATCGCTCCGGCCTCGATGAGCCTGGCGACCACAAAGGCCGATCGCGAGGGAATGTACGCATAGTCGGGGCAACCCGCCGTGGTCGGCACCCCCTCGAGATCGATATTGTCTTTGATCGCGAACGGCACGCCATACAACGGCAACGATTCCGGGTCTCGCGCGGCGAGCGCCGTCGCATACTCCAAAACCCGCTCGCGCGGCAGAATCGTTATCCAGGCCCGCCTGTCAGGCGCCCGCGCAATATCAGATAACACGCGCTCAACGACATCAACCGGAGAAAAATGACGGGCACGGTATCCATCGAGAAGCGAGGAGATCAGCAACGTGTTGGGTAGCGGCATACAGGTTCCCGAAGTCAACGAGGTCGCAGGACCAGCAGCGTCTCACCGGCCGAGACGGCCTTGCCGCGTGTGCAGCGGACTTCCACAATCTCTCCGGCCTCGTCGGCGGAAATGGGGATTTCCATCTTCATCGCCTCGACGACCACGAGCTCATCGCCGGCTCGAACTCGCGCCCCGGGCTCGACATTGATATTCCACACGCTGCCGGCGACTGGCGAGCTGACGGCGACGCAACCGTCGGGTAAGGCCGCTGCATCCAAACTATCCACCGCCGGCACTTCATCCGGCGCATTGCCCGGAGTCTCGCGGCTGGCAGACTCGTTCCAGCGCTCCCGTTCCGCCTCGAAGGCCGCCTGTTGACGCGCCTTGAACTGCGCGATCGACCTGGCGTTCTCCTGCAGAAATGCCCGGTAATCTCTCAGGCGCAAAGTCGCGTCCTGCACTTCCAGGCGGAATCGTCCGTAAGGAAAATCCTCACGCATCCGCGTCAGCTCGGCGGCACTAACCGGATAGAAGCGGATCTGGTCGAAGAAACGCAGCAGCCATTGCTTGCCGTCGCGGAAATCAACCGTGTACCGATGGCGGTTCCACATCTGCACTGTGCGCCCGACAAACTGGTAGCCCCCGGGACCTTCCATGCCGTAGACACACAGGTATGCTCCCCCGATACCCACCGCATTCTCCGGCGTCCAGGTGCGCGCCGGGTTGTATTTCGTCGTCACGAGACGGTGGCGTGGATCAAGCGGCGTCGCGACCGGCGCGCCGAGATAAACGTCGCCGAGTCCCATGACGAGATAACTCGCCTCAAACACGATGCGCTTGACGTCCTCGATCGAATCGAGCCCATTGATCCTACGGATGAATTCGATGTTGCTCGGACACCAGGGGGCGTCCGGGCGCACGGATTGCATGTACTTGTCGATCGCCAGACGAGTGGCCGGATCATCCCACGACAAGGGCAGATGCACGATGCGACTCGGCACTTCCAGCTTATCGACCGATGGCAACTCTTCCTCGGCGCGCAGTAGCAGATTCCGCAGCGCCGACTGCGACAGGGCGCGGCTGTCATAGTGGATCTGCAGGGAGCGGATGCCCGGAGTCAGATCGATGATGCCCGGCTCTTTGTGCCGGATGAGCCACTCCATGAGAGCATGCACGCGAAAGCGCAGCTCGAGATCGAGAACCGGCGCGCCATACTCAACGAGCAGGTAATCCTCGCCCGAGTGGCGGTAAGACACCGCGACCCGGCCCTCATCCTCGAGCCGATGCAACACCGGCGATGCATGCGACGAAATACTATGAAACCGGATGGTATCGCCGGGCCGTAACTGCCCCATCTTCCACAGGTCGGAACGAGTGATAACCGCCGGACACACGAAGCCTCCGAGGCTGGGCCCGTCGGGACCGAGAATGACGGGCATATCCCCGGTGTAGTCGATCGCTCCGATGGCGTAGGCGTTGTCGTGAATGTTGGAGGGGTGCAGCCCCGCTTCGCCACCGTCGGTTCGTGCCCATTGTGGCTTTGGGCCAATGAGCCGAACTCCGGTGCGACTCGAGTTGTAGTGCACTTCCCAGTCTGTGGAGAAGAAGGTATCGATGTCTTCTTGCGTAAAAAAGTCAGGCGCGCCGTGCGGCCCGTACGTCACCGTAATGTTCCAGCGCTTGCCGTATGTCGGGATTTCGGCGCTCGCCAGACGAATGCAACCATCGAGAGTCGGCGTCGACTGCGTGAGTCTCAATACATCGCCTTTACGCAAGGCTCGCCCGACGTGGCCGCCAAACTGGCCGAGGGTGAACGTCGAACGGCTGCCGAGATACTCCGGCACGTCGAAGCCGCCCTTCACGGCGAGATAGGCCCTCTGCCCGGGCCCGTCGATACTACCGAGCGTCAGCACACTCCCCGCCTTGACGAGGACCGGCTCCCAGAACGGAACATGTTGGCCCTCGAGTGTGGCCGTCATCGTCGCACCGGTCAGTGCAATCACACTATCGACGCCGAATTGCAACATCGGCCCCTTTCCCGTGAGCTCCAGCCCCGCGGCGCTCTTCGGATTCCCCACGATGCGGTTGGCGAGCCGGAATGCCAGGTCGTCCATCGGCCCTGAAGGCGGGACACCCACATTCCAGAACCCGAGACGCCCGGGAGAATCCTGCACGGTCGCCTGGGTACCCGCGCGGAGTACCTCAACCGACAACGGCTGGAATTCCACGCCAGCCAGAAACCGCGTGAACTGGCGCCCTTCCCGAAAGATATCGGTGTCCAGGACCGCTCGCAGGTATTCGAGGTTGGTCTCGACTCCATACACGCTGCTGGCGTTCAGGGCGCCGCGAAGTTCCCGTAACGCCAGCTCACGCGTCGGCCCATGCGCAATGATCTTCGCCAGCAACGGATCGTAGAACGACGAAACTTCCGTGCCAGTCTCAATCCAACCGTCCACGCGCACACCTTCCGGTAGGACCACGTGTGATAGCGGCCCGCTCGAGGGCCGGAAGTTGCGACTTGGATCCTCGGCGTAAAGGCGGACCTGGATGGCGTGGCCGCGCGGCTCGTAGCGATACGCGCCGAGATCGGGAGGCTCCCCGGCGGCGACCCGGATCATCCACTCGACCAGATCGATGCCCGAGACTTCCTCGGTTACACCGTGCTCGACCTGCAACCTGGTGTTGACTTCGAGAAAGTAGAACTGCTCCGTTGGAACGTCGTAAACAAACTCGACCGTTCCCGCGGATCGATAGCGTACGGCGGAACCTAAGCGTACCGCAGCATCATAGAGGCGCTCACGCGTCTGCCTCGTGAGGCCGGGCGCAGGGGTTTCTTCAACGACTTTCTGATTGCGTCGCTGCATCGAGCAGTCGCGCTCGCCCAGGGCTATGACATTTCCGTTGCCATCACCGAACAGCTGCACCTCGATGTGCCGCGCCTGCTCGATGTATTTCTCGAGAAAGAGCCCCCCGTCGCTGAAGTTGCTCCGCGCGAGCCGCTCTACCGAGGCATAGGCACCGGTTAGGTCGGCCTCGTTCCGGCATAACTGCATACCGATGCCGCCGCCGCCGGCAGTGCTCTTGAGCATGACGGGATAGCCGATGCGCACGGCCTCGGCATGGGCCTCGGTGAGATCTTTCAAGAGGCCGCTGCCCGGAAGCAGCGGCAACGCCTGCTCCTGCGCCACCGCCCGGGCACGATGCTTCAATCCGAAGTCCCGCATCTGGTCGGGTGTTGGCCCAATGAACGTGATCCCCGCCGCCTCGCACGCCTGCGCAAAGCCGGCATTCTCACTGAGAAAGCCATATCCGGGATGGATCGCCGTGGCGCCCGTGGCCCGCGCCGCTGCTATGAGCTTTTCCTGGCGAAGATAACTCTCCGCGGCGGTTGCCCCGCCAAGGCTGACAGACTCGTCGGCTCCCGAGACGTGCAGGGAGTGCTTATCGACATCGGAGTAAACAGCCACGGCGCCAATGCGCATACGACGCAAAGTGCGCTGGATGCGGCACGCGATGGCGCCACGATTTGCAATGAGGACTTTTTTGAACATCCGCGATCCTCTTGAGCCGGTTGCGCCGGGTCGTCCCGGCCTTGTTGGGAGAGGATCTGCGGGTCGTCCCGCAGCCGGGAATGCCTGCTACGAGGTCTGGCCCCTAGCCGAATTCCAAACCATGAGACGAATGGGCGTCGGGTTATAAGCGTTGCAAGGATTATTGAGCTGTGGGCAATTCGAGATGAGCACCACAACGTCCATCGCGGCGCGCATTTCGACGTAGCGCCCGGGCGCCGAAATACCATCCGCGAAGGTGAGCTGTCCGGCCGGCGTGACCGGCACGTTCATGAAGAAATTGATGTTGCTCGGGAGATCCCGTTTGGTGATGCCGAAATCCGAGCGCGCCAGCGCCGCCAGGAAGTTATCCCGGCAGCTGTGCATGTGACGCTTCTCGATCGCGTACCGCACGGTGTTACTTTCGGCCGAGCAGGCGCCTCCGAGCGTGTCGTGCCGGCCGCAGGTGTCGGCAACTATGTCGAGCATCACGTTGCCGCGGTTCGACATCAAGCGGGTACCGCTCGTCAGGTACAGATTCGCCTGCGCGCGGATAGTGTTTGAAGCGCTGTAGCGCTCTTCGGAATCGGCGGCGTTATAGAACAGGGTATCAACCGCCTGGTTGCCTTCGAGGTCCAGGATACGAAAAACTTCACCCTTGCGGACGGTGCCCATCCACGGCTCACCGGCGGGAACAACCTCATTCAACACGGCAACCGCGGGATCGAGCCTGCTTTCCACCATTTTCGCCGTCATGACGGGTACAACATCTCGGTGTTGCGGAAGCCGCGCTCATTTTCCGGGCAGCGCATGCGGCAGGGATCTTCCTTCGACACCGGGGCGCTGGCGAAGGCGGCGAGCCGCACATATCGCGGGCGATAGGCGGGCTCGGGATCCAAGGGATGCTGGCAGGTAGAGAGTGCGACGAGTGCGTGCATTTCGAAGCGCAGATCGACATAACTGCCGGGCTTGGAAGCGCCTGGCTGGAAACGCATTTTGCCCTCTTCGCCTACGGTCACTTTGCTGAAGAAATTGACGTTGTCGACGATGTCCCGTTTGCCGAGGCCGTATTTTCCCAGTTCGCCGAGCAGCCCGTCATAACCGTTCTTGTAGAAGTCATTGCGCTGTTCCTGAAAACGCGTCCGGCCGTACTTGTCCGCGACCATCGCGGCATTCGACACCCCGGTCATCGTATCGTGCCAGCCGCTGGTGTCTTCGGTAATGGAGCAGAGGATGCGCCCCATGTCGGAGTAGCAGACATACCCTTTCGTGAGATACGCGGTGTGTTGCGCCTTGAGCGTGTCCGCCATGTTATATCGCTCGAGACGATCCTCGTAGTTATAGAACAGCGCGGCGACGTTCGCCCCGCCATCCACGTCTGTCAGTCGCAGTGTGGTCCCGCGTCGAAGCACTCCGGACCAGTGGCTTCCATCGCGCAGATGTTCTTCCCAAAGCGGCGCACCCGTCATTCGGGTCTCACAATCGTCATCACGTACTCCCCATCGATCGCACCTGTCGGTGCAAAGCGTATACCAAGCCAATTACACAGAGTTAGCCCCCCGAAACGCTCCAGAACAGGGCGCGATTCGCGGCGGGCGCCTCAAAACGGGGCGGCGGCAGGCACAAAACCGGCACTTGAGGCCTATCCGGCAGCGGCATACGCCTTGCATCCCAGTAGTGCAAAGTGCATCTAGGGTTCCGGCTCGCGCGGCGCGCTGCTCGCGTGAGTGTCTGGTCCGAGAGAGGCAGTCCTGTGTACGCATCGGCGGACGCGGGATACACGGCGGGACAAAAGCCCGGGAGATCGTAAAGGCGCGCCCGCGCGCATCCGATCCCCGTCGGGTGCGTCTGGGCGGGCCTCGTGAATCGGACCCGACGACAGCATCCAGGAAAACCTAAATGCCCGTAACGTTAGCCAAGCTCGCCAGAACGCTCACCGCCCTGATCGTTTGCGTGGCCGCCCTCCTCGCTCAGACCACACTGGCCAACAAGGCCGGCGCGGCCGAAAAGAAGAACTTCAAGGTTGCCTGGACCATCTACGTCGGCTGGATGCCATGGGATTACGCGAACCAGAGCGGCATTCTCAAGAAGTGGGCCGACAAGTACGGCATCACCATCCAACTCACGCAAATCAACGATTACGTCGAGTCGATCAATCAATACACGGCAGGGGGCTTCGACGCCTGCACCATGACAAACATGGATGCACTGACGATCCCCGCCGCGGGTGGCGTGGACTCCACCGCGCTCATTGTCGGCGACTTCTCCAATGGCAACGATGGCATTGTGCTGAAGGGCAAGGGAAAAACGCTCGCTGACATCAAAGGACAGTCGATCAACCTCGTGCAGCTCTCGGTGTCGCATTACCTGCTGGTGCGGGGACTCGAAACAGTCGGCCTGCGAGAGCGCGACATCAAGGTCATCAACACCTCGGATGCCGACATCGTCGGCGCCTTCGCGGCACCGGGAACGACCGCGACCGTCGCCTGGAAACCGCAGCTCGCGCAGATCGTGTCGGCGCCGAACACCACGGAAGTATTTGATTCCACCAAAATTCCCGGCGAAATCATGGATCTGATGGTGGTGAACTCGGCGACCCTGAAAGCGAATCCGAATTTCGGCAAGGCGCTCATCGGCGCCTGGTACGAAACCATGACCGTGGTGTTTGGTAAGGATCCGCGCACACCTGCGGCGCTCGCGGCCATGGCGAAGGCTTCGGGGACGACTGTCGCTGGTTTCAACAGTCAGCTGGCCACCACCAAGATATTCAACATGCCGGCGGATGCCGTGGCGTTCACCTCCAGCCCGAACCTGTTGAAGACCATGGACCTGGTGCGCACCTTCTCCTTCAATCACGGCCTGCTCGGCCAGGGCGCACGCTCACCGGACGTGGTCGGGATGGAGTTTCCCGGCGGGAAGACGCTGGGCAATCCCAAGAATCTCAAGCTGCACTTCGATCCGACCTACATGCAGCTCGCCGCTGACGGCAAACTCTAGGCAATGCGCACCCGCAACGCCGGACCTGCTGGAAGAGACGCATGCCGAGACTAGTGAATCGGCATCCGGGCCGCGGGGCCGGCTGGCTGCTCGGGGTGGTGCCATTCATTGCGCTCCTCTGCATTTATCTCGTGGGCTCGCACATTCGTACGGCGGAGAATCCCGACGACAAGTTGCTGCCAACTCCCTCCACGATCGCCTCGACCATGCACAGCTACGCGTTCGAGGAAGATGTACGCAGCGGGGAGGTGTTGTTTTGGGTCGATACCGTCGCGAGTCTGAAGCGAATTCTCATCGCGCTCGCGCTGTCTGCGGCAATCGGCCTCATCATGGGTCTCGCGATCGGCGCCGTACCGGTCGTGAGGGCGGCCCTGGCGCCGTTCGTTGGAGCGGTGGCGATGATTCCGCCCCTGGCGGTGCTACCCATCCTGTTCATCCTGTTGGGACTGGGTGAGGTTGCGAAAATTACGCTGATCACCATCGGCGTCGCGCCCTGCATCGTTCGAGATCTGGCGTTGCGCGCGGGCGAACTGCCGACCGAGCAACTCATCAAGGCGCAGACGCTCGGCGCTTCGTCCTGGCAACTCGTTATTCGCGTCATTCTCCCGCAGATGTGGCCGCGCCTCATCGACTCGCTGCGCCTGACGATGGGATCGGCGTGGCTGTTCCTCATTGCCGCGGAGGCGATTGCCTCGGAAGAAGGGCTCGGCTACCGGATTTTTCTGGTGCGCCGTTACCTCGCGATGGATGTCATCCTGCCCTACGTCGTCTGGATCACGCTGCTGGCGTTTTTGATGGATTGGGCGCTGAAGATATTGCGCTCACGGGCATTTCCGTGGACCGAGATGAGTCGCTGAAGCATGGCGCGGGTTACCGTCAAAGG
>DATBCZ010000506.1:0-5318 GCA_036270175.1 Steroidobacteraceae bacterium
ATTCGGTCCGTGTGTCCATGGAGTGTCACCAGCCGTTGCGCGGTTTGTGCATCCCAGATGACAGCGCTCTGATCAAAACACGCGGTAAGGATACGCCGCCCGTCAGGCGAGAAGGCGGCGGCGGCGACCTGGTCCGGGTGCTCGAGCACTAACAAACTCTGCCCGCCCGTCGAAACATCCCAGACTCGCGCGGTTCGATCCGGAGATGCCGTCACAACATAACGACCGTCGGGCGAGAATTCGGCTTCCCAAACCCGCTCTGCATGTACGAGTATTGCCGTCTGACGGCCGTATACGGCGTCCCAAACGCGGGCCGTATGATCTTCTGATGCCGTCACGACACGTCGATCATCGGGCGAGAAGATCGCATCCGCGACCACGTCACTGTGTCCGGTCAGAGGGATTATCAGGTGGCCCGTGGTCGCATCCCAGAGGCGTGCCGTCCTGTCACCGGATGCGGTCAAAACACGTCGGCCGTCGCGAGAAAACGTGGCGGTGAAGACGGCCTCATTGTGCCCCGCCAACTGGAGAATTTGCCGGCCCGTCGTGGCATCCCAGATGCGCGCGGTCTTATCGTGAGAGCTGGTGACGACGCGCAGCCCGTCCGGAGAAAAATGAGCGTCAAAGACCTTGTCGTCATGCTCAAACCGGGACAACTCCTGACCCGTGTCGGCATTCCAGATCCGGGCGGTTTTGTCCCACGACGCCGTGACGATGCGCCGTCCGTCAGGCGAGAATGCAGCGCCCCAGACCTGGTCGGTGTGTCCCCTGAGCTCGAGCATCTGCCGGCCCACCACGGCACTCCAGACTCGTACGGTATGATCACGCGAGACGGTCAGAATCCGCTGACCGTCGGGCGAGAATACGGCACCGCCCAGATCAGCGACGCTCCCCTGCAAGGCCAGGAGCTCGTGACCCGTCGCCGCGTCCCATATTTTGGCTATATCGTCACTGGATGAGGTGACGATGCGGCGCCCGTCGGGGGAGAAATCAACACCCGACCATAACGAGGGCGGTCCGTCAGCCTTGGCATTAATAGCCAGAACTTGGGTATCTGCTACGCGCGCTTCGTGAAACACAGCGAGCGACTCTGCTGTATCGGCTCCCTCGAGGCCCTGGTATCGCAATACTTCGAGAATGATGCTGGTCGCCGCCGCGGCGTCTCCTTCCTTCAGGCGCGCAGCGGCCGTCTGAGTGAGCGATCGCAACTGCATACGCAGCAGTGCGTCACGTTGTTCCTCTGCCACCCTTACCTCGTAGGTCGTTGCAACGAGGCCACCAACGAGTGTCAGTATGAAAGCTGCGGTCACGACGACCGCTACCCAATGCCGCCGGACAAACTTCATGGCGCGATAGGCGAGCCTATCCCGCCGCGCCAGGACCGGCTCGCCGCGCAGCCAGCGCGCGATGTCTTCTGCGAGCGCATCGACAGTCGCGTAGCGTTCAGTCGGAGACTTTTGCAGCGCCTTCAAAGCGACGGTGTCGAGGTCGCCACGCAAAGTCCGAGACAACTTCTTAACGGTAGTAGCGCGTGCGTTGGCCGCGGTTTCGCTCGCGACCAACCGAGCCAATGGCAACGGCTCAGTACGAAGTATGGCCTCCTCGAGAGTAGCCCGCGAGCGCCGCGTGAGCTTGTAGGGCCTTTGTCCGCTCAACAGCTCATAGAGCATGACACCGAGCGAGTAGATATCGGCGGCGATCGTGATCTGTGTGCCGGTGATCTGCTCGGGCGCGGCATAGTCGAGTGACAAGGCACACCCGGTGAGCCGCGTCAGCTCGGTTTCCTGGGCCACTCCGTCACTGAAGAGTTTCGCGATGCCGAAATCGAGCAAGCAGACCCGCGCCTCTTCGGTCACGAGTATGTTGGACGGCTTCAGATCCCGATGAATGACCAGATGCGCGTGCGCATAGTGCACGGCGCCCAACACCTGCCGAAAAAGCTCCAGTCGCTCGCGAACGCCAAGGCGATGGTCATCGCAGTACGTCCCAAAGGGAGTGCCGGCGATGTACTCGAGCGCGAGATACGGTTGGCCATCCTCGGAAGGTCCGGCGTCATAAAGTCGTGCGATGTTGGGATGATCGAGGCTTGCAAGGATCGCACGCTCTCGGGACAGGCGTTCCGTGAGCCCCATACTCATCAACGCCGGATGCACGAGCTTCAGGGCCACTCGACGCGCGAACAGGCCATCAACGCGCTCAGCCAGCCACACGCTTCCCATGCCGCCGTGCCCGAGTAGGGATCGCACACAGTAGGGCCCAAACCGCCTGCCGACCAGGCTCCGGGCAGCCTCCGGCAGCGTTGCGAGCCGGTCTGACAGTTCGCCGGCGTCGGCGAGAATTCTGGCCACGCGTCCCTCATCCGGTTCCAGCAGCTCGCGAAGGTCGGCGCCCGTCTCGGGATCATCGCGCTGCAAAGCGTCGAGCCACGCGCCGCGCAATTCCGGCGCGAGCTCCAGCACTTCGTCCAGGACCTTCGAGATCCGCTGGTATCTCGAGCTGCTCCACGCCGCAAACCTGTTATTGGCAACCATCGCGACAGACCTGTCGGATTCAATCCGCCGTTTTCGTTAACTCATTCGAGACATCGAACGCCCGTCAGTTGCAGGGGTGCCCGTCTCGCAACCGACCGATCCGGAAAACTAGAGGACAAACCAATGAAAATCAGAGCCTTGAGCGCCGAGCCGACCGTTGCGATGGCCAGGACGAGAGGAATGTTGTGGCGCACCAGCGCGCGAGTCTGCGGCATCGCGATCCTCGTGTCGGCGGCGGGCCTGGGCGGACCCACTCACGCCCTGGCGGGAGATCAGGATCAGCACTCCTCGCCGCCACTGCATTTCAGCGGCTTCATCAATGACTACACGCCGTCGGCCGCGGTCGTCAAGGGCGGTCCGTACGAAATGCGCGGCAAATGGTCGCTGGATCTGGAGGGAAAGCCGGGTGCCGCCCGGTTCTCGGCCGCCATGAACATGGAAACATCGGACTACGGAATTGCCCAGGGGACGGTAAACAAAGACGACCCGGTCACGCGCGGTGCCCACACACACCACATCAGTATGACGGACGGCGTGGTCTCCACCGATACGAGCGGCTGTCCTGCATTCAGCCCGGCTACGACCGATGGTTTTGTCATCAGCGGCACGGCATTTGTCACGGGAAATGGCGGCCCGGCCCCCTTTGGAAACCCGTCAGCGCTGACGATCTGCGTCCTTGGCGGCGCGAACGTCAAGTTTTCCAACATCACACTGACATTCGGGAAACCCGCGGCAACCCATTTCGGAACGCAAGCCATTCATGGAGTTGTGCTCAAGTGCGGCGGACCTTGGCTGCACGAATCGAGCGATTGCGCTATAGCAGAATCTTCCCTGGATTGAGGACTCCGTTGGGATCCATCGCCCTCTTGATCGCACGCATGAGGGCGAGCTCCTCCGGGCTGCGTGAGTAATGGAGGAAACTCCGCTTGAGTGAGCCGATTCCATGTTCTGCCGAGATCGAGCCCCTGCGCCGGGAGACGATGCCGTAGACCGCAGCCTCGATCTCGAGCTCCGGCACCGAATGCCCGCTCATTCTCACCGACGCGTGGAGATTACCGTCGGCAACATGACCGAAGTAAACTGTTTTGAGTTCGGGCCAGCGCGACGTCAGCTCCGCGTCGATCTCGCGCATCAACGCGTGGATCTCACCCGTTGGAACACTTACGTCGAAACCTAACTGTGGCCAGTGCGCCGTACGTTGCCATTCGCCGGTAGAGTCGCGCACGGTCCACAACTCGGTCGCTTCGCGAGTCGACTTCGCCACGATCGCATCCTTGACGACGCCCGCCTCCAGCGCTTCGCCCATCACAGCCTCGTAGCGTTGCTGATCGACCTCGGGATCCTGCCCCATCGTCTCGAGCAAAACATACACCCCCGCGCCAATCGGTAGCGGCGGCTTGCGCCCCAGACCGAGGGTGCCGAGCTCATAGAAGTCAGGCCACATGACTTCGAAAGCGGTGAGTTGAGCACCGAATCCCACCCGCGCGCGTCTCAGCAACTCCAGTACCCGGTCGTAATCGTCCAGCGCGCACACTCCAGTGCAGACGCTGCGGGGCTTCGGAAAGAGACGCAGCACGACTCCCGTAATGATCCCGAGCGTGCCCTCGGAACCGATGAACAACTGCCGCAGGTCATACCCGGTGTTGTTCTTCATCACCTTCCTGAGCGAGTCGATGATCGTTCCGTCGGCCAGCACTGCCTCGATTCCGAGCACCAGGTCGCGCGCCATGCCGAAGCGCAACACGCGATTACCTCCGGCGTTGGTCGATACATTGCCCCCGATCTGGCAGGAGCCACGCCCGCCGAGATCGAGCGGAAAGAAAAGATCGGCGGCATCGGCGGCCTTCTGCACGGTGTCCATCACGACGCCGGCCTCGACCGTGATCGTTCCGGCGGCGACGTCGATTTCCTTGATGGCACGCATGCGTTCCAGGGAAATGACGACGCAAGGGCCGACCGGAACAGCCCCGCCTGCCATGCCCGTCATGCCACCCTGTGGCTGAACCGGAATCCGCCGCTCATTACAGAACATCATGATCGCCGCAACCTGTTGGGTGCTGCGCGGATACGCGAGCGCCAGGATGTTTGCCTGCGCATTGCCAGGAACCCCGAAGTCTTGTGTGTGCCGCTTGACGTTCTGCACGTCGGGCTTAACAACAACATCGGACCCTACCCGTTGCGCTAATTCAGAAACCACGTCGTTCTGCAAAGTCGTACCTCTCCCCTTGGTTTGCGGCCACTCCTGGGCCAGTACCAGCTTAGCGCTTCCTCCCTCGAATGCGCTCGTCATCCAATGAACAAAATGCGGACTTGCGAACACCTACCACCACGGACGAATTTCGTCGAGACAGTCGGACCCCTCATGCATCCCAATCGAAAATTCCTCAACTCCTTCGCGGGCCTTCTCGTTATCACACTGACCGCGTGCGGCGGTGGCGGCAACTCCTACTCGCCAACCGCCACGACGCCACCTGCCACGACACCGCCCGCCGCGACACCGCCCGCCACGACACCCCCTGCCCCACCGGCTCCCTCGACCACCAACGACGTTGCAACATTCAAGAACGACGTCGCTCGTAGTGGCCAGTATTTGGCCGAGACCACCCTCACCTTGGCGAATGTCAATTCAACGAGCTTCGGCCTCCTGCACACCGTCATGGTTGACGGAAAAGTCGACGCCCAGCCGCTGTATCTCGCGCAGGTCCCGATCGCGGGAGCTGCGCACAATGTGGCCTTCGTAGCCACCGAGCACGGCTCCGTCTACGCGATCGATGCGGATGCGGGCAC
>DATBCZ010000507.1:0-3475 GCA_036270175.1 Steroidobacteraceae bacterium
TCGGGAGCGCTCGCACTTTGACGGGCAGGATGTGTTGGAAAACGGTTACACCCGCGCGCACGCGGCGCAGAGCGGTTGGCTCAACCGGGCGCTGGCTGCCATTCCAGCGGAGCGCGTTACCGACCCGGAGTTAGGTGTCGCGCTCGGACAGAACATTCCCCTGGTGATGCGCGGCCCGGCGGCCGTCACGTCCTGGTCGCCATCGAAGCTCGCGGCCCTCGACGAGGACACTCTCGAAAGAATCACTGATTTGTATTCCGGCGATCCGGTCCTTGCAGGACGTCTCGCCGATGCGCTCGCGGCGGATGCGATCGCGGAGTCACCAATGATGAGCACCGGCGGCACAATGAAGCCGGGCGGCGCCGCCCGTTACGCCGAGGTCGTCCACGCGGCAGCGGAATTTCTCCGCCGTGACGACGGCCCCAAGGTCGCTGTGTTTGACACCACTGGCTGGGACACTCACGCGAACGAAGGCGCCGCGCAGGGCCAGTTGGCGGGCCGACTCGCGGCTCTCGATTCCGGGCTCCGCACCCTCAAACAGCAACTCGGCCCCGTATGGAATGACACCGCCGTCCTGCTGGCGACTGAATTCGGCCGAACCGCCGCGATAAACGGCACGCGCGGGACCGATCACGGCACAGCCGCCGCGGCGTTTCTTGTCGGCGGGGCGGTGCGTGGTGGGCGAGTCATCGCAGACTGGCCCGGTCTCTCGAGCCGCGCGCTCTACCAGGGCCGCGACCTCATGCCGACACAGGATATGCGGTCGGTGCTGAAAGGCGTGATGGAAGAACACCTGTCGATCCCGGCGCGAGCGCTCGACACGACGGTGTTTCCGGACAGCGGCGCAGCGAAAGCGCTCAGCGGCCTCGTCCGAACCTGAAGTGCTATCGAGCCGGCCTCGAACACACCGAGCGTCGCATTACCGGCAAAGGCGCGCGACTCTCAACTCTTCGGCGTCGAACTCGTCGACTGCGAGTCGTCCTTATCCTTGTCTTGCGGCGGCTTGGGCGTCGACGGGGTCGACGGCGTTGCCGGCGTCGAGTCGCCGGGAGCTTGCGCTGGTGCCGTCTGCGCCGGCGGCGTAGTCGTGCCGGAAGTACCCGGCCGCGTGACAACCGACGCATTCTTATCAGGCAGGAACAAGGGCCCCTTCATCCCGCAGCCGCCCAAGGCAACACTGGCGCAAACGACCAAAATCCAACCTGACTGTTTCATACGTACATCGGCCTACGATCGCGCAAAGCCAGCCAGCCCCGCAACACCCGGTAGACAATCCAGAGTCCCAGGATCGCAAACCCCACCAGGGTCAACGGGATACCAATCAGAACGAGCCACAGCGGCAGTGTCACCGCCCAGATGACGAGGGTCCACAACACCGCGAACCAGAAGGTACGGATCTGCCACCTGAAGTGCGACTCGAGAAAGGTGCCCCGGGTCTCGCCGCGCCGCACGTAATTCATGATCACGGCAACGATCGACGGAATTCCGCAAATGAAATAGCCGACGATGGTCGCGCCCGTGGTGACACCCACCAGCACCGAGAACGCATGCAGACCGTAAATCACATGCGTGTAACTGATCAGCGTCTCATCCACGGCAGGCGCCATTCCAGCCGCGCCAGAGCTCAGATTGTCTGCCATGACCAGCCTACCTCCGCAAGCAAACCATGCTTCACGACGAAACGCTCGTCTCTATTTGCGTTCCACCACGGCCATCGTGAGGCGCGACACGCAAACGAGCTTGTCGTTCTGGTCGCGAATCTCGATGCCCCAAACCTGACTTCTGCCCCCGATGTGAAACGGGCGAGCGGTCCCGGTAACCAGTCCCGACGCCGCAGAGCGCACGTGGTTGGCGTTGATTTCCTGCCCGACGCACACGTACTTCTCGAAATCCACGCATAGATTCGCAGCGAGGCTGCCGACGGTCTCCGCCAACGCCACCGACGCGCCACCATGCAGAATGCCGCTCGGTTGATGCGTGTGCGGATTGACCGGCATGGTTGCCCGCAGGTAATCCGGTCCGATCTCCGTCACGCGAATGCCGAGATGCTCGGCCAGCGTATTGCGCGCGCGTTCCACCAATTGCTCTGGCGTGGCCTGTACGCGCCAGATGGGCTTGCTGCCGGTTATCATGAGCCCCAGTTTACCCGATGCCGCTTTCGGGCGACCTGCCTTCGATGGCAATCTGCGGAACCCCTGCCGCACGGAGCACTCCGATGACCGACTTTGTCTTTCCGCCACCTGCCACGCCGAGCGCCGCAATTTCCGGCAGCGCGCAGCGTTTCCCGATCCACCGCATCTATTGCGTCGGACGGAATTACGCCGAGCACGTGCGCGAGATGGGGGGCGACACCGCACGTGAGGCGCCGGTGTTTTTCACCAAGCCACCCGACGCCGTGACGGCGAGCGGCGCCGCCATACCTTATCCGACCCGTACGTCCAATCTGCATCACGAGATCGAGCTGGTGATCGCGATCGGCCGTGGCGGTCGTGACATTCGGAAAGACCGCGCGCTCGAGCATGTATTCGGCTACGCCGTCGGCAACGATCTCACCCGGCGCGACCTGCAAGCCGAATCGAAGAAGCAGGGCATGCCCTGGGACACCGCGAAGGCGTTCGACAGCTCGGCGCCTTTGGCGGCCATCCGACCGGCGTCGCGCGGGCATGTGTCAAAAGGCAGAATCTGGCTGGCCGTGAACGGGCAAGTGCGCCAGGACTCGGACATCGCTGAGTTGATCTGGACCGTACCGGAGGTGATCGCGGAGCTGTCGACCCTGTTCGAGCTCGAGCCCGGCGATCTCATCTTCACCGGCACCCCTTCCGGCGTTGGCGCGCTCAAACCCGGCGACCGGATCGAGGGCGGCATTGAGGGGCTGGAGGATCTGCGCAATACCATCGCGGCCGCAACCTGACACTCCGATCTGACGCGGCGCGCGGCACCTGCTATCCAACATCCGACACCACGTATGAAGCTCTACACTTACTTCCGTAGCTCCGCGGCATTTCGAGCGCGTATCGCCCTCAACCTCAAGGGTATCGCCTACGAGCCCGCCTTCATCGACTTGCGGCCCCCGGCTCCGGCACACCGCACTCCGGAATTCCTCGCCGTCAATCCACAAGGACTCGTCCCCGCGCTGATACACGACGGCACGACGATCGCCCAATCGCTGGCGATCATCGAATACCTGGACGAGACGCATCCAGACCCGCCGCTGTTACCACGCTCGCCGGCGGATCGGGCCCGCGTGCGCGCGATGGCGCTCGCGGTCGCCTGCGACATGCATCCACTCAACAATCTGCGCGTCCTGAACTATCTGCGCTCGCCGCTCGCGCTGGACGAAGACACGGTGAACGCCTGGTATCACCATTGGATGGGTGCGGGATTTCGCGGTCTGGAGGAGGATGCGAAGCGTGCCACCGGCGATGGTCGTCACATGTTTGGCACGACCGTAACACTCGCCGACATCTACATCGTG
>DATBCZ010000508.1:0-9468 GCA_036270175.1 Steroidobacteraceae bacterium
CTACCGCATAGCCATCAACACCGCGAAAAATGCCGTCGTCTCGCGCGACCGCAGCCCCATCGAATATGACCTCGACCGTAACAACACCGAAGAGTCTTACGACATGCAAGGCCGGATGAAAGACCCTGACACACCCGAAGGGCTCGTACTGACGGATGAGATTCGCTCCACGGTGAACGCCGCGATAGAAGCGCTGCCTGAGGATCTGCGCACCGCCATCGTGCTACGCGAGCTCGAAGGCCTCTCCTACGAAGAGATCGCCGCGACCATGGATTGTCCCGTGGGCACTGTCCGGTCCCGCATCTTCCGGGCGCGCGAAGCCATCGATCGCCGCCTGCGCGAGGTTTTCGAAGGGGGTCTGGGTCGAGTGGAGGAGCTGGGATGAACGAGGAATTGGATAGTCAGCTGTCCGCCATGTTCGACGACGAGCTGCCCGCGGCCGAGTGCGAGCTGCTGGCGCGTCGCTTGTCGCGCGATGAGCAACTCAAGGCGCGTTGGGGCCGCTACGCGGTGATCGGAGCCACCATCCGGGCCGAGCGGGGTGTGCGTCTGAATGCCGGTCTGGCCGGTCGCGTCAGCGCCGCCATTTCTTCCGAGGCAGCTCTGGCCGCCGAACCCGCGCCCCAGCCCAAGAAGCGCTGGGACATCGGTTGGTGGCAGCCGCTCGCAGGTGTTGCCGCCGCCGCTGGCGTCGCGGCCGTGTCGATCTTCTGGATGCGATCGCAGGTATTGCCGGACGCCATGCCTGCGGTGGCGCAGACGGCTGTCCCTGCTATCACGATTGATAACCGCACAGTCAACAGTACAGCCCCGGTTGCCGCGACCGTCGCTTCCGCGACGACCCGGGGCAACACTGGTGAGTCCGACAGTTACGTGGTCCCGAGGAATGCGCCGCGCCGGCTGGTAGTCCCGAGCACCGAGCTCGCGAATTACGTCGTCGCCCATAGCGAGTTCTCCTCACCGGTCACGCGACGCAACCTGCTCTCGTCTTTTATGGCGAGTGAATCGGGAACCGCAGGCATGTCCGCCGTGTCGGAGGAACCAACCGAGGACGTGCAAGACGATGCGAAGATTCCGCAGTAGCGAGCGTGGCACTACGTTTGCGCTGAGCAGCTGGTTTACGCTGGCCCTGGCGATGGCTGGGGCGGCGCTGGCTGATGAGCCGGGCAAGTGGCTCGAGCGGATGAACGAGGCACTGACCAGCCGGAACTACGACGGGACCTTCTCCCATTGGCAGGGGGGCAGGGTGGAGATGCTGCGCATCATTCACCGTGTGCAGAACGGCGCCGTATCCGAGCGCCTGGTCTCCCTCGACGGCTCCGGGCGCGAATTCATCCGCACCGGCACGAACCTCGCCTGCTATCTCCCGGACAAGCGTACGGTCCTCGTCGAGAGCCGGCCCGCGAAAGAGTCGCTGCTGAGTGGGTTCCCCACCATCAACGACCAGACGGCGAGCTTCTACGATCTGAAGGAAGTCACCAAGACCCGGCTCGTGGGACGCGACACGCACCTCATCACCGTCACACCCAAGGATGAGTATCGTTACGGCTATCGCCTGTGGATCGACGAGACCACCGCGATGCCTCTGAAGACGCAACTCTGCGACACGCACGGCCGCGTTATAGAGCAGGTCGTGTTCGCGAGTCTCACGCTGTCTTCCCGTATTCCCGACGCGGCTTTCAAGCCTGAAATCTCCACCGAGGGGTTCCAGTGGCTGCGCAGCGGTGACGATGCTATCCCGCCGAAGGATTCTGGAGCAGTCGACCCTGTGGTGTGGGACGCGCTGAAGTTGCCGCCCGGATTCAAGATGACCGTCCGCAAGGCGCAAACCCTGCCGGGATCGACCGATCCGGTGGACCACCTGGTATTCACTGACGGGCTCGCCTCCGTGTCAGTGTTCGTCGAGGAAAAGTCTCATCTCAACTCCTCTCCCGATGAGCCCCCGGTGGACGAATCCGCGCGTGTCGGCTCCTCGTCAGCCTTCTCGACATTCATCGACGGCCACAAGGTGACGGCGGTGGGCGAGGTGCCTCCCGCGACGGTGCGCTTCATAGCCAACTCCGTGCAAGCCGGCCCGCATCATTAGGAGCCCGGCCTTCACGTGGCCTCCGATACACCGCGTCTGACAGTCGTCCATCGTCACGACTGTGAGTTGTGCGACGAGATGCTGGCCGAGCTGCGCGCACTGGCCGCCACGACCGCACTCCCTCCCATAGACGTCGTCGATGTCGACAGCGACCCGGTCCTGCAGCGCCGCCACGGACTCGATGTTCCCGTTCTTCTGCTCGATGGAAGCGTTGTCTGCCGGCACCGCCTCGACGCTCCGGAGCTGAAGCGCCTGCTAAGGTAACCCCTCGATCTGTCGATTTGCGTTCATACTCACGTCCTCGCCAAACGGACCTGAGCAAGATGTTACATATCAACATGCGCGTGCAAGGCTTCGCCATCGGCTTACTGTGGTCGCTCGGCGCCGCCGCCCAGCCCGCCCACGCCGCGCAGGCCGTTGCCACCGCGCCGACTGCGCCCGCCGCGTCCGACCGCCAGGACCTCTCCGTCACCATCTATGCCGACGATCTCGCCCTGGTGCAGGACCACCGCACCATCGATCTCACCGGCGGCAAACAGCGAGTGGAATTTCAGAACGTCTCGGCGCAAATCCGCGCCGAGACCGTCTCGCTCGCGGCCAAAGACGCGCTGACCATCGTCGAGCAGAACTTCGATTTTGACTTGCTGACCCCCGCGAAGCTGATGGAGAAAGCCGTCGGCCACGAAGTCACGATCGTGCGCACGAGTCCCGGCACCGGCGCGGAAACCCGCGAGAAGGCACTCGTCCTCGCGACCAACGGCGGGGTGGTCCTCAAAATCGGCGATCACATCGAGGTGCTGCGCGATGACGGCATGCCGGCGCGTGTCATTTTCGACAAAGTGCCCGACAACCTGCGCGCCCATCCCACCTTGTCGGTGACCGTCAATGGTGCCCGCAGCGGTCCGGTGCCGGCCACCCTGAGCTATCTCACCCCGGGACTCGGCTGGCGGGCGGACTATGTCGCGCTCTTCGACGAGGCCACCGCGAAGATCGACGTACAAGGTTGGATCACCCTGACCAACTCGAGTGGCACCACCTACGACAACGCCAAGACACTGTTGGTCGCCGGCTCCCCCAACGTGAGCGGTGGTGCGACGGACGGCGGCGGTAGGCCCTACATGCGGCAACCGCGGCCGACCTTGCAGCAGGCGGGAACCGAGAGCGGCTCGCGCGAGCGTCTCGGCGACTACTATCTGTATCCCCTCGCGGAGCGCACCACCATTGCCAACCTGCAAACCAAGCAGGTCAGCTTCCTCGACGTGCATGGTGTCCCCGCCGAGCATGGCTATGAGTTCCGCAACCAGTGGCTGGGGACTTCTAACACGCCCCTGAGCGCCCGCACCGTCTATAGTTTCACCACCAGCTCGCATGCCGGCCTGGGCGACCAACTACCCGCGGGAATTCTGCGGTTTTACATGCGTGACAAGCGCGGCGATCCGCAGTTCATCGGCGAGAGCCGGATCGACCACACCCCCATGGGCTCGAAACTCTCCCTATCGACGGGAGACGCGTTCGACGTCAAGGTGCAGTCCACAGTCGAAAAGCGCAGCCGCCTCGGCTATGACCACTGGCAGAGCGACATGCGCTATGTGGTGTCGAACGCCTTGCCGAAGCCCGTCACGGTTTCCGTGTTACAGGCAGGTTTGTGGGGCGATACGACCATCAAGAGCGAGAGTCAGAAGAGCTCGCGCCGCAGTGCCGAAGAGGCCGAGTGGGTGGTCACGGTGCCCGCCAATGGCAGCGTAACCCTCACCGCCAGCTTCCAGACCCGGTTTTAGAGCACCGGGGCCGGTCGTGCGGCGTCTTCTCTATGCGTGCCTGCCCCTGGTAGCGGCGCTTGCTCCGCTGTCCGCCGCGGCTGGCGACGGCAACGCCCCAGCGAAAACGGTACGCGCCGGCGCCGTGACCGATCTTGCGGTTACGGTCTACCGCTCTCCCTACGGGGTCTCCGAATCCCTCGATCTCGATCAGCTGGGGGGATTCGCCCTGGTCACCGAGACACGTACCGTGTCCATTCCGGCAGGCGAAAGCCGCATTCGCTTCGAGGGCGTCGCGGATGGTATCCAGCCCGCGAGCGCCATCATCACCGGCCTGCCGACCGGCGTTCTCGAAAAAAATCACGACGCCCAGGTACTGAGCCCCTCGGCCCTGGTGAAAGCGACTGTCGGCCGCTCCGTTTGGCTGGTGCGCACGGATCGGAAGACTGGCAAGGAGACTGACATCCAGGGCACTCTCGTCTCGGACTCCGAGGGTGTCGTGTTTCAAAGCGCCGCCGGCGAGATCGAGGCGCTGCGCTGTTCCGGCTTGCCGGAAGCCTTCCACTTCGATCCCGCGACGGATGCGCCGGCGACACCGACATTGTCCGCGTTGGTTCGCAGTCCCACGCCCGCGACGGCGACCATCAGGTTGTCATACCTGGCGCTGGGGTTTGATTGGATGGCCAACTATGTCGCGACTATATCTCCCGACGGGAGCAGCATCGACCTCGGTGCCTGGGTGACACTCGGCAACAGCAACTCGGTGTCCTTTCCAGACGCCCACGCACAAGTCGTTGCCGGCCGCCTCAATCGCGAATCGGAGCAAGTCGAGCCCGTAGACCCGGGCACCGAGATTCTCGCGCAGTGTTGGCCACGCGGATCGACGAGTGATTCACCGGATGAGCCCCACATCGTGGGAGCGAGGCCGTACGGGTTTGACTCCGTCCTGGTCACGGCGTCCCGAAAAGCGATGGCTCCCATGCCGATGGCCGACATGGCCCTCCAGGAGGTCATGGTCACGGGTGCCCGTGCCCAGCAGGAACAACTCGGCGACCTCAAACTCTACCGCGTGCCCTGGCGCACCTCCGTCACGAGCCGCCAGATCAAACAGGTGCGCATGCTCGACCAGCAGGCCATTCCGGTGAAGCTCATCTATCACGCCGACCTCTCAGCCGACGACGAGTTGGAATCCACGCCGCTGCGCAAAATCCTGCGCACCCGCAACGACCGCGCCCACCATCTCGGGCTGCCGCTGCCTGCGGGACGTGTGGCGACCTTCTACGAGCGCGAGGGTGTGCCGCTGCTCGTGAACGAGGCGCCATTGCGCGATGTCGCGGTCGACGAGGAGTTTGAAATCGATGTCGGCGAAGCCCCGGATGTCCGGATAAACGCAGAGACTGCGGACAGAGCCGTGGATCCCAAGAAGCTCAAGCGGCTACGGCTGAGCTCCCGCGTGGTCGTTCGTTCGAGCGAGGTCGATGAGGTTCATGTCATCCAGGTCACCAACGCTCGCAGCGCCTCTGCATTCGTCGAACTGAGCGTGCTGGTACCGGATGGGGCGACCATCGTGGAGGCGGATCACGTCCCGGGGACCCGCAATGGACACCCCACTTTCAGTCTCACGGTCCCCGCCGAAGGCACCGCCCTTATCCAGTTTCGGACCCAGGAGATTGAGGACAGGCCGGAGGATCCCTGATTTCAGGACTGCGCCCCAGGGGGGCGACCTCTCGTGCATAATCCGCGCCCGGCCCAGCGTGACCGCCCGCCGCTAATTGGATCGCGGGTGAAACAACGGGCCGTCACCGGACAGATTGCGGATTCATGCGGCTCATACGTAATTTTTCGATTATTGCCCACGTCGATCACGGTAAATCCACCCTGGCCGACCGGCTGATCCAGCTCTGCGGCGGTCTCCAGGACCGCGAGATGCAGTCGCAGGTGCTCGACTCCATGGCGCTCGAGCGCGAGCGCGGGATCACCATCAAGGCGGCGAGCGTCACTCTCTATTACGACGCCAAAGACGGCGAGCGTTACCAGCTGAACATGATCGACACGCCTGGGCATGTGGACTTCTCTTATGAAGTCTCCCGATCGCTCGCCGCGTGCGACGGCGCGCTGCTGGTCGTGGATGCCTCCCAGGGTGTTGAGGCGCAGAGCGTCGCGAACTGCTATACGGCCATCGAGCAGGGCATCGAAGTCCTGCCCGTCATCAACAAGATCGATCTCCCGTCCGCCGACCCCGACCGGGTCTCAAAGGAAATCGAAGAGATCATCGGTATCGACGCCACCGATGCCGTCCGCGTGAGCGCGAAGACAGGCGAGGGCGTTCCCGACCTTCTCGAAGCCCTCATCAAGCGGATTCCGGCCCCCAAGGGTGACCCCGACGGCCCGCTCCAGGCCCTCATTATTGACTCCTGGTTCGACAACTACGTCGGCGTCGTCTCGTTGGTTCGGGTCATGAACGGCTCGCTCAAAACCGGCGACAAGATCCGCGTGTTCTCCACCGGCCGCAGCCACCAGGTCGATCGCCTCGGCCGCTTCACTCCCAAGGCCCTCGCGCAGCCGACCCTCGCCACCGGAGATGTAGGCTTCGTCGTCGCGGGTATAAAAGAGATCGATGGCGCTCCCGTCGGCGACACCATTACCCTGGAAAACCGGCCCACAGACACCGCGCTCCCCGGTTTCAAACAGATCAAACCGCGCGTCTTCGCCGGCATCTTTCCCATCAACTCCGAGGACTACGAGAACTTTCGTGACGCCCTCTCGAAACTGCGCCTGAACGACTCGGCCCTGCACTACGAGCCTGAAGTCTCGACCGCGTTAGGCTTCGGATTCCGCATCGGCTTCCTCGGCCTGCTGCACATGGACATCGTGCAAGAGCGCCTCGAGCGCGAGTACCAGTTGGAGCTCGTCACGAGCGCGCCCACTGTTGTGTACGAAGTGGCTCGCACCGACGGCACCCTCGTCTATGTCGACAACCCCGCGAAGCTTCCGCCCTCGAACGAGATCGAAGAACTTCGTGAGCCCATCATCATTGCCAACATCCTGGTGCCGCCCGATTACGTCGGCTCCGTGTTGAAGCTGTGCACCGACAAGCGCGGCAAACAGAAAAAAATGCTCTACGTCGCGACCCAGGTGTCCCTGCAATACGAGCTGCCGCTCGCCGAAGTCGTCCTCGACTTCTTCGACCGCCTGAAGTCCGTGAGCCGCGGCTACGCCTCCTTCGACTACGAATTCAGCCATTTTCAGAACGCACCGCTACAAAAGCTCGACGTCCTCATCAATGGCGAGCCGGTCGACGCCCTGTCCATCATCGTGCACCGGGAAAACGCCTACCAACGCGGCCGCGAACTCGTCGACAAGATGCAGGAACTCATTCCGCGGCAGATGTTCGAAGTAGCGGTGCAGGCTGCGATCGGCAGTGCCGTCATCGCGCGCGCCACCGTCAAGGCGTTGCGCAAGAACGTGCTCGCCAAGTGTTACGGCGGCGACATCAGCCGCAAGCGCAAGCTGTTGGAGAAGCAGAAGGAAGGCAAGAAACGCATGAAACAGGTGGGACAGGTCGAGATCCCCCAGGAAGCGTTTCTCGCCGTGTTGCAGATCGGCCGTAAAGAATAACGTCCCACGCACGTCAGGTTCCAACTCATGCAGATGCTGATGCCCATCGTTGTATTCCTCTCGTGGCTCGCGCTCCCCGTGGGCCTGCTGTGCATCGCCGACGACTGGTTTCTGCGGCCTCGCCGCCAGATCGCCGCGGCTCCCCAGGAGGCGCACGATCCGCCGGTTATCGCGATCGCCTATCACACGCTGCCCATCCTGATCGGTGCCGCGGTCCTGCGGTTGCTGGTCGCGGAGCGGCTGGACTTCAGTGCCGTACTGTTCGGGATCACTCTTCTGACCGGCCTCGTGTGGGGTGTGGACGCCTTGTTCCTCTCTCGGCGTCGCGCCGCTATGGCGAAAGGCGCGGGTAAGGATCTGAACGTCATCCGTGAGCCGGGCACCGTCGACTATGCCCGCAGCTTCTTCCCGGTCGCGCTGGTGGTGCTCGTCCTACGCTCCTTCATCTTCGAGCCGTTTCGCATCCCGTCCGACTCCATGATGCCGACCCTTCTCGACGGTGATTTCATCATCGTCAACAAGTACGCCTATGGCCTGCGCCTGCCGGTCGTCAACGAGAAGATCGTCTCAATTGGAGGCCCGCAACGCGGAGATGTGGTCGTATTCCGCTATCCGCTCGATCCATCCGTGAACTACATCAAGCGTCTGGTGGGCCTGCCGGGCGATCATGTGGAGGTTCGGAACGATCGGATTACCGTCAACGGTACGCCGGTGCCCTTCAAGATCGTCGCCCCCTTCAACGACGGGTGCTACGTGAATTTCCAGCTCGCGCAGGAAACTCTTGGAGAGCATACCCACCAGGCCATGCTGTGCCCGGTGCCGCTCGATCCGTCGCCCAGTCCGCTGCCGGGATGTAACCGTAAGGAAATCCGCGGCTACAACTGTGGTGATGGTCAGGGCGCAGCCGCCGCGGCACTGTTGGGCGACGGCCCGGTGTGGAGCCGCGTGGTTCCGCCCGGACAGTATCTGATGATGGGCGACAATCGTGACAACAGCGAGGACGGCCGGGTCTGGGGCTTCGTGCCCGAGGCAAACCTGGTCGGCAAGGCGACCCGGATCTGGTTCAACTGGGATCCGCAGCGCACCGGCGGCCCCACGTGGAGCCGGATCGGCTCCGCAATCAAGTAAGGGGAGAGGATCGATGCGTAAGTACCAACGTGGAGTCACCGCACTCGGCTGGCTGATCCTGTTGATTCCCGTAGCCGTCTGCGTCTACGCCGGCATACGCGTCGGGCCCGTGTATCTGAACTACATGAACGTCGTGCACAACCTCAATCTGGTCGCCAGTGAGGTAGACAATGGTTCGGCCACTGCGACTACTATCCGTACCGCCGTCGAAAAGCACTTCAATGTCGATTACATCGACTACCCGTCCGTGAAGGACCTCAAGATCACTCGCGACAACGGTAACTGGAAGATCGAGGCCAACTACGACGACCAGGCGCCCTTGTTCGCGAACGTTGCTATCCTGGTAACGTTCGACAAGACGGTGAAACTCAAGGGCGGCGGCGGCGAGTGAGGCGCGTCGCCCCAAGCGCGCCGCAACAGGGGAAATGACCAACAGTGACTGGCCAGTCCGATGGGTTCGCGAGCGACTCTCATACGAGCCGCGCGACCTCAGTTTGTTCGTCGCCGCGCTGACCCACCGCAGCGCCCCTGGGCGCAACAACGAGCGCCTCGAGTTCCTGGGCGACGCTGTCCTCAACCTGGCCGTCGCACGCCACCTCTACCTCGCTTTCCCGGACGCCTCTGAAGGCGACCTGAGCCGTCTCAGGGCACGCGTCGTGAGTGCCGAGCCCCTTGCCGACGTGGCTGCCGCCATCGGCTTGGGCGATGAGCTGCAGCTCGGCTCCGGTGAACTCAAGACCGGTGGCTTCCGGAGGCAGTCGATTCTCGCGGACGCCCTCGAGGCGGTTTGTGGCGCGATATTCCTCGACGGCGGCCTGGAGGCAGCCGAAGACGTTATCCGCAGGCTCTTTGCCCCCCGGATCGCCGCGTTACCGGCCC
>DATBCZ010000509.1:0-3655 GCA_036270175.1 Steroidobacteraceae bacterium
CCAAGGTATCCACGCTCCGTAACGTTTCAATCGCTTCGGCGTTGCGAAAGAGAACGCCCCACTGCGCACCGCGACCGCTCGCGACCATGATAGAAATGGGGGTGGCAAGTCCCAGCGCACACGGGCAGGCGATGATGAGCACGGCGACGGCATTGACCAGTGCGTATGCCAAACGCGGCTCAGGGCCGAAAAGCCACCAGACAACGAAGGTGGCGGCCGAGATCGCGATGACGGCAGGAACAAACCAACCCGCGACCCGATCGGCCAACTTTTGCAAGGGGGCGCGCGAGCGTTGTGCTTCACTGACGAGCGTCACGATCTGCGACAGGAGACTGTCAGTCCCGACATGCTCCGCCTCGACGATCAGCGCTCCGGTCTGATTGATCGTAGCGCCGACAACGTGATCGCCGACACCTTTCTCCACCGGCAACGGTTCGCCTGTCAGCATCGACTCATCCACGCTCGATCGACCGCCCACGACGACCCCATCGACGGGGATCTTCTCGCCGGGACGGACTCGAAGCCGGTCTCCGACCGCCACGGAGCCGAGTGGGACCTCCACCTCCTCACCGCCGCCGGCGATACGATGAGCCGTCTTGGGAGCTAGCCCCACGAGTTGCCGGATGGCCTCACTCGTGCGCCCTCGCGCTGCGAGCTCGAGCCATTCGCCCAAGAGCACGAGCGTGACGATCATGGCGGCCACCTCGAAATACACGCCAACCATTCCGTGCTCATCCCGCATCGTCGCCGGGAACTGGCCTGGGAAAAACGTGGCGATCACACTGTATGTAAACGCCACGATCACGCCGAGGCCAATCAACGTGTACATGTTGGGCGCACGGTGAACGATGCCGAGCCAGCCGCGGCGGTAGTACGGTATCGCGGCCCACAACACCACGGGCGCACTCAAAACAAATTCTAACAGTCGCAGTGTCCGGGCCAGCGCAGGATCGAGTGCCATCCCCAGAAGATGGGGCGCCATCGCGGCCACCATGAGCGGGAGGCCGAGCGTCAATGCGATCCAGAAACGCCGCCGCACGCCGCGGATTTCGCTGTCGTCCCCGGTGGATGTCGGCATCATGGGCTCGAGCGCCATGCCGCACTTTGGACAATGGCCCGGTCCGGTCTGCCGCACTTCCGGGTGCATAGGGCAGGTGTAGATCGTGCCCGCAGACGGATCGCCTCCCGCTGGCATGGGAGCCTTGGGCGGCGCAGGCCCGGTAGACGGCTCGGTGCCGCCAACTCGAGACAGCTGTCTCGACTGAGCGAGATGGCGTTGCGTGGACTGGCAGCAGCCCGAAGCTCGAGACGAGGGAGAGGGTTCTGCCAACAGTGCAGAGTTCTTACTGTGTGAAGTCGACAGTTGCGAGTGCGGCGCAGTTTGATCGTTGTGCTTCACGTCTCAACCTCCGCGGTGAGAGCTCGCAAGATTGGGCAGTCAGCCGCCCTACCATGACCCGGACAGGCTTCGATGAGGTTGGCAAGCCCCTCCCGCACGCGTTCGAGTGCTGCGATCCGCGCCTCGACATCCGCCAGCTTAGCCTGGGCCGAGCGCTTGACGCGGCCCACATCCCGCTGTCCCGACAGGGCCAGCAATTCCTTCACTTCTTTTAAGGTAAAACCCAGCGCTTGCGCGCGGCGGATGAAGCGCAGCCGCGACAGCTCGAGTTCCCCATAGCGACGATATCCAGATGCCAGCCTCGTCCGAGGCGTCAGCAGCCCATTGCGCTCGTAATAGCGCACCGTGTCGATGCCGACGCCGCCTCGTTTGGCCAATTGCCCGATCCCCAACGCTTGCATAGGTAGTCCCTCGAATTGACGCCGCCAGGATAAACCCGGGACTCAGGTCCAGAGTCAAGGCATTCTCGCGAATGCACGCCGATGGATCAGCAGGTACACCACCGACGGCAGCAGCATCGACAGCATTGACGCCGTGATCATGCCGCCCACCTTGGGCGCTGCGATTCTTCGCATGACCTCCGACAGATCCCGCCGCGGCGGCACCGGTGTTAGAAGCCGCGGCGGCGGCGATTGATTGTCAGGAGGCTCGGTCGCGACATCCAGAATCGCTGACGAGCAGCTTATAACCGTACTGTAGGCCGACGCGCTTCACGTTGCTCCAGCGACTGGCGATGCTGGTGGATACGTGCGCTTTATAACCGCGGCGTTACTTCCATAACCGCCTTGTTACCCGGCGCCGACTGACTCTGTAACCCTTTGGTCACTACAGTGCTTATGCACTTTTGGCGCACGCCCGGTGCCCAGGTGGGCTCGTTGGCACCGGGATTCGATTGCGCATAACCAGAATACCGAAGGAATATCCATGCCTCTTAGTACGCGATTGGCGGTCTGCGCGATCTTGTCGCTGCCGCTCGGAACTGCGCTTGCGCAAACGAGTCCGCAACCGGATACGGCGACTCTTTTGAAGCGGATCGAGCAGCAGGATAAGAAGATCGAGGCGCTCGAGCACAAACTCGAGGTGTTGGAGGAGCAGCAGGCCGCGGCGGCAGGGACTCAACAGCCTGCGGTTGCGACGAGTGGGGCACAGCCAGGAGCACCATCGACTGCCGTGCAGGGTGCGACGGCTGCGGTTTCGCAGGGTGAGGTTGCCGGGCAACCGTCGGCGGACAAGGTGCCTCCGGTGCCGCAGACCACCGGGGCGTTACCGGGTGCACCCTCGACTGCCGTGCAGGGTGCGACGGCCGCGGTTTCACAGCGGGCGGGTACGGCCCGACAGGCTCCGGGGCTCGTTTCGGCGGGTAGCGTAAAAGCGGGTCCCACCGGATTTTCCTTCGAAAGCGCCGATGGGGCGAATGTCATTCGTTTCCGCGGCAACCTCGCGGTGGACGGTCGCTGGTTCATGGATCAGGGCACGCCGGAGTCGAGCGACACCTTCCTGTTCCGGAAGGTGCGTCCGTACATCGAAGGCACGATCGATAACGATTATGACTTCCGGTTCATGCCGGACTTCGCCGGCGGCAAGACGATCATTGTCGATGCATTCATGACCGCGCGGATCCTGCCGTGGCTGGCGGTTCAGGCAGGTAAGTTCAAAGGACCCGTGGGGCTCGAGCGGCTGCAGCCTGACCAGTACAACCGGTTCATGGAACTGGGTCTGCCCTCCGACCTGGTCCCGAATCGCGACCTCGGAGTCGAAATCGGCGGCGACATCCTCGGCGGGACGTTCGGTTACGCCATCGGCACGTTCAACGGCGTGACGGATGGCAACAGCACGGACGCGAACACGAATCCCGACGCCGACAGCAACGACGGCAAGAAGGACACCGAGGGGCGTTTGTTCACCCAGCCGTTTATCAACTCGGGTCTCCCCGGGCTGCGGGGGCTCGGGTTCGGTATCGCGGGGACCTATGTGCAGGCTGTTGGAAACCCAACGAACACCCTCCTCGCAAGCTATAAGACCACGGGCCAGAACACATTCTTCACGTACAGGACGGGTGCGACCGGGACATTCGCGGATGGACGCCGTGAGCGTTGGTCGCCGCAGGCGTACTACTACGTGGGTAGCTTCGGCGCGCTGGCCGAGTATGTTGAGTCCGAGCAGGATGTGAGCCGGCAGCTCTCGACGACCATCAAGCGCTCTGGGAGAGTCAACAACAGCGCCTACCAGGTGTCGCTGTCGTACTTCCTGACCGGC
>DATBCZ010000510.1:0-4388 GCA_036270175.1 Steroidobacteraceae bacterium
TCGACGGCGTCGGGGGCCTGGATAGAGAGCTCGTTTCGTTTCGCTGCAAGCCAGATCGCTGCCGGACACCTTGGCTCGACCACTGTGATCGCCAAACTCTCCGAACTATTGTTTGTGGAGGCGGTGAGCCAATACGTCGCAAGCCTGCCCGCAGAAAGGCGCGGATGGCTGGCAGGATTGCGAGATCCGCAGATTGGACGTGCGCTTTCAATGCTCCACGCGCGTCCGACCGAGGCATGGACGGCGGAGGCCCTGGCGCTCGAAGTCGACATGTCCCGCTCGTCGTTTGCCGAACGCTTCAGTTCCGTCGTGGGTCAACCCCCTATGCAGTACCTGGCCCTCTGGCGCATGCATATGGCGGCTCAATCCCTGCGCGAAGGGCACCGGAGCGTGGCGCAGGTCGGCGCTTCCATTGGTTATGAGTCTGAAGCGGCGTTTAGTCGGGCCTTCAAACGCCAGTTCGGCGAGTCGCCCGGCAGCTGGCGAAAGGCGTCGAGGTGACCGGCAAGGGGCTGCCGCGGGTGAAGGGCCGAACGACGATGCAAGGAACACGGGAGCGCTGCGTTGCCTTTCCGAGGATCCAACTCGGGAAGGCAACGCATGACTCATACACCGGCCGCTACGGGTGTTACTTGGGAGCCCCGCTCAGCAGGAAGAAATCGGAGAATCTGCCGGGAAGCGCTTTGAGGTTGGGGGTCCCCCAGCCGGTCGCGAGATCCCACCCCTTGGTCGCACTGTAGCCAGGGACGCCGCCGTACGCGTTGTTTCCGGTTGTGATGTCGCGACCGATGTCTGCGAACTGGCCCAAAGCTCCAAGCAGATAGAGTTTAGGGTTCAGAAAGCCCAAGTGTACGCCCGCATACTGATTCAGGTCGGCGACGATCCCGGCCCATTGCGGGGCTCCCTCGCTGGTCCCGCCGATGAGGTAGTAACCCGCGTTGTCGGGTCCGAGGAAGCTGACATACACGAGGATGGCCGAGTTGAAATCGTCCGCGTTATAAGAGATATCGGGAATGCCGCGGTGACCCGCCAGCTGTTGCCGCGTGTGTGGGGGAAGCGCAAAGCGCTGATAGCCCGGAATTCCGAATATCTGGCTGATACCGCCGCCACCGGCGCCGGCGCTGATCGAGTCGTCATTCCACACGGTCTCGAACTCATAGTTGGCCGATGCGTCGAGGTGGAGGGTGGTGCCACCGACAGCCGTGACGAGTGGTGACGAGGCAGGAAAAATTACCGTTGGAAACGTGTAGAAGCTCGTCGGCGCGCCGAGCGCTTGACTGTAGGTCGCCGCATTCTGACTCCCACCGTCGCCGGAGCTGGCAAGCACAGTGACGTTCTCGAAGTCCGCGAGCGTATAAAAAGCCGTGTAGTCAGCGATAACCCGGGGTCCCTGAGGCCCGGCCGCCTCGCGGAACAGGGTGTTCTCCGTAGCCCCCCAGCTCTGGGAGATAATCTTCCCCATGTGGTGCTCGAGCGCATATTTCTCGAGTTCCAGAAACTCGGGCAGGCCTTGCACACCTTCGGTCTCGTCGACCGGGCTTTCGAGGACGACGATCGCGGCGCCGGGAGCCATCGCGTGTGCCCATTCCACGTCCAGGGTGGTCTCGAACGCCCAGTTGACCTGATCGGGTTGCGTGGTGTCCAACGGAGGAATGGGGCCGAGCGGGGCCAGAACAGTCAGTGCCGGTGGGGCCGGTAAGCCGAAGTCACTGTCGAATTGCTCGAGGTCCGCCTTGATTGTCGGGCTACCGTAGGATTCGACCAGGACGATCGTCTCTCCAGCCCCGGTAAATCCCGCTTCGATGAGCGGATCGAGGCCATAGGCCTTGCGTATGTCCGCCGGACCATAGCAGGGCACCCCTAACACAGCGAGGCAGTCGGCACTGGTGGGCTGCTGGTGCTGCGAAGTTACCTTGGAACCCACGCGAACAGTCGGTGCCGCGGTAGCGAGATCGCCCGCAAGCAGGCTCGACGTCGTGAGTGCCACGAATCCGGCGAACACGATCACTCTTTTCCTCATCGATTGCTGAGTCATGATGAGCCGCTCCCTGATTGAACATGATTGGGTTTCTTGTGTTACCTCGCGGCTCTCGAGGCGGCGATGTTGCTTTCCGATGGGCCGGAGGTGGAGGGACGCTACTCCGGGATTCGATTTGGCGTCAAATCAAGTCACGCCGAGTGTGGCGGGAGAGACCGCACCGTTGGGAACGCCGTCGAGCCGCTCGAGCTGTCGCGTTGCAGCATCTCGCGCTTACGCTCTCGCTTGGGCCGAATCCCAGTGCAGCGCCTCACTCGCTGGGGACGGCTGCCTGACTTATGGCGGCGTTCGCGAGGTCTTGAATCAAGCGACACGCCGCCGCGGTGTCGCGACCGCCTCGAGCGAGCCCGACGAATACCGGGAAGCTCGTGATGGCAAACAACACATCGACGAGGTCAGTGGCAGCCTGCGGCTGCAACTCCAATCGTAACGAAAGGCGGCCTACGAGAACGCGCAGTGCTCTACGGCCGCGCTCCTGGCGTTCGTGGAGACTCTCTCTCAGATCCTTATCGGCGGCGGCCGCGCCGAGCAGTCCAGCGAAGGTTTTGCGATCGAAGTCCCAGAAGGCGCAAAAGACCTCCACGAGACGAGCGAGTCCGGCGCGTGGGTCGGGATTCGCCATGGCTTCGGCAATACGGTACACGCCACCGCGTTGTGCCCAGTCGTCGAAAACTGCCTCGAGCAGGCCGCGGCGGGATCCGAATTGGTTGTAGACGGTGGCGCGCGACACCCCGGCCGCGCGCGCTACAGATTCCAGCGAGAGTACGGCCAGACCCTGAGGCGACCTGAGCATTTTCGCAGCCGCGCGCACGAGCCGCCGGCGCGTGCGGGCTTCTGCTGCCTCCCGTTTAGGGCTGGCATAGCGTCGGGGGCTCATTGGCGGCCGGTTCCGATATTCAACACTCGTTCGCGGGTGGCGGCAGTGAAATGGATAGACACACTGTATAGTTAATTCAATCGACAGGCCATGGTGGGGAAATTGCTCATGCTGACGCTCATTATTATCTTGTTCGCCATTCATGCGCTGGGCGGAGTGTTCTGGGCGGGATCGACGTTCGCACTGGCCCGCTCCGGTGGCGAAGGTGCGGGGAAACTGTTCCGACCCCAGATGGGGGCGGCTTCGATCACCGTACTTGCCGGCGTTGGATTGTGGACGATTCTCCATCGCGGGGCCCACGGGCCCATGGAGAAGACGCTCGCGGTCGGAGCGTTGTGTGCGGTTGCTGCGGCGGCAGTGCAGGGGGGGCTGCGCGGGTCGCCTGGTCTCTCGCAGCGGATCGGGGCGGCGTTGCTCGCGACCACGGTTGTTTGCATGGTTATCGCGCGATACGTGACGTGATTCGGGCTTCTGTGCCCGAGGCGCCGTTTGGCAATTTGTGGGGTACTTACACCGCGATAAAGAGTACTTTACATTACAAAGTATGTCCGCTAGCTTAGCTTCATGGAGGGGGCGCGAGAGCGCGGGGAAGAGTGCTCTATGATGCACGGGGATCTTCGGATGGCGCGCAGGCAGGTGAGGGCGCCTGCGGATATGACAATCGCGCCGCGCCTCGATCCGCCGCGCGATCCGTCGCGGCGAGGCTCATCGGTGCGGCGCCGCGCCGCTCTCCTCGTAAATCCGTTTTACGCCAAGGATCCACGGGCCAGTTACGGCAAGCACGTCCTCACTCCCACGCTGGCTCTCACCAGCATTGCGGGCGCCACGCCACCTCATTGGGATGTTCGATACTGGGACGAGAATCTGCTCCAGGGCCCGCCGCCTTGTGATCCTGCGCCAGAGGTAGTCGGTATCTCCGTCCATCTCACCTTCGCACGCCGGGCTTACGAGTTGGCTGCCTGGTACCGCGCACGGGGCTCGATTGTCATTCTGGGCGGCCTGCATGTGCTGTCGTGTCCCGACGAGGCGCAACAACACGCCGACGCCATAGCGATCGGAGACGGCGTGCAATTGTGGCCGGTCATTCTCGGGGACATTGAGGCGGGTTGCCTGCGGCCTCGGTATGAAAGCGATTTCACTCGACCCTATTCTCTGGACCCGCCGGCACGGCGTGCGATGTTGCCGCGTGACTCGTTCCTGACTACGACGAGCGTGATCGCGACGCGAGGCTGCCACAACCGCTGTGGCTTCTGCTACCTGTCGACCGACGGTCTCCACATGCCGTACCGAATGCGGGAGGTGGAGCAGGTGATTGAGGAGATCGTGGCCGATGGTCAGCCCTACGTTGTGTTCGTCGACAACAACCTTGGTTCGAGACCCGAGTATCTGCGCCGGCTCTGTGCGGGATTGCGGCCGCTGGGGATCATTTGGAGTGCCGCGGTCACGATCGACATCACTGACGATGCCGCGCTC
>DATBCZ010000511.1:0-5813 GCA_036270175.1 Steroidobacteraceae bacterium
CAGGTGCAGACGAACTCGGTGGCTGTCGACGGAGTACCCGGCGCCCTGATGAGCATCCGCAAGACCGGCGGTGTCTCGACCCTCGCCGTCATCGACGGCGTCCGCGCAGCGCTGCCCGACATCGGACACATGCTTCCCAAAGGCGTGTCGATCAAACCGATCTTCGACCAGTCTGTATTCGTCAAGGCGTCCCTCAACAGCGTCGTCATGGGCGGTTGCATGGCTGCCGGGCTCACCGCCCTGATGATCCTGCTCTTTCTAGGCAACTGGCGCCTCACCGTCATCATTTTGGCGGCCATCCCACTGTCCATCATTACGGCCGTGCTCTTCATGGGCGCCGCTGGCGAAACCCTCAACACCATGACCCTCGGCGGCTTTGCACTCGCTGTCGGTATCCTCGTCGACAACGGCACGGTCGTGATCGAGAACATCGAACGCCACGCCGGCCTCCACGCCGGCCTTCACAATGCCATCGTCAACGGCGCCGGCGAAGTCGGCGTCCCCACGATGCTCTCAACATTGTGTATCTGCATGGTATTCGTTCCGGTATTCCTCCTTCAGGGCACCGCGAAATACCTGTTCTCGCCGCTCTCGGTCTCAGTGATCGTCTCGCTGCTCGCCAGCCTCGTCCTCTCGTTCACCATGGTGCCGGTGCTGTTCAGAGCGTTGATGCGCAAGGCCAGCCACAGCCCCAACGCGGAGCACACCCGCGCCCCCAACTTCTTCCTCCGCATTCACCTGGCTTTCGAGCGCGGCTTCCAGAAATTCCGCGAGTCGTACCGCAACGCCCTTGCCTGGTCTCTCTCCGAGGCCAAGATCGTCGCTATCGCTTTCGGCATTCTCATCGTCATCTCCCTCTTTCTTTTCCCCCAGCTAGGCCGCGACTTCTTCCCCCAGGTCGACGCCGGCGAAATGCGCCTGCACGTCCGCGCCCCACCCGGCACCCGCATCGAGACCACCCAAGCCGACTTCGCCCAGGTCGAGTCCGCCATCCGCCAACTCGTCGGCCCCCAACAGATCAGTGTCATCCTCGACAACATTGGCCTGCCCTACAGCGGCATCAACATCTCCCTGAGCGATTCCGCGACCGTAGGCCCCATGGACGGCGAGATCCTGATCTCCCTGAACGAGAAACACTCGCCCACAGCCGCCCTGACCGCCATGCTGCGCCGTGAGTTGCCGAAGCGCTTCCCCGAACTGCAGTTCTTCTTCCAACCCGCCGACATCGTCGACCAGGTGCTGAACTTTGGTCAGCCGGCTCCCATCGACATCCGCGTCTCGGCTTCCGACACCGCCAGCGCATACACCCTGGCGGCACGTCTTTCGCACCTCATCGCCAAAATTCCCGGGGTGGTCGACTCACACGTCTTCCAAGTGCCGGATGCACCCGCGTTGAGCGTGGATGTCGATCGCGCGGTCGCAACTCAAGTCGGCGTTACACAAAGAGAGGCCGCCAACAACGTGCTCGTCACCACGAACTCGAGCGCTCAGACCTCTCCCAACTTCTGGGTCGATCCGCGCAACAGCGTGAGCTACCCCCTGGTCGTCCAGCAGCCTACTTACAGCTTCGATTCGTCCCAGGACATCCAAACGATGCCGGTCACCGCGTCCAGTCCAACCAGCCGGGGCCAGTTGCTCATGAACCTGTCGAGCTTCGGCCGCCAACAGATCCCCCTGGTGACCTCGCAACTCAACATCCGACCCGTGTTTGACGTGGACGCTGACGTGCAGGGGCGTGACCTGTACTCGACGTCCCAGGACATCGACAAGGTGATCGCGGCCAACCAGCCCCCCGCCGAGAAGGCCATCCACGTAACCCTCAGCGGCCAGGTCGAAACCATGCGGGAGAGCTACTCGGGTCTGTTCACCGGCATTGCCCTGGCGGTCATCCTCGTCTACCTGTTCCTGGTCATCAACTTCCAAAGCTGGATCGATCCTCTCATTGTCTTGATGGCGGTGCCGTTCGCCCTCTGCGGTGTCATGTGGATGTTGTTCCTGACACAAACGCACCTCAGCGTGCCGGCTCTGATGGGTACCCTCATGTGCATCGGCCTCACAACCGCGAACAGCATTCTCGTCGTGAGTTTCGCCAACCAACGCATGGACGCGGGTGATAGCCCGCTGGTAGCCGCGGCCACCGCCGGCGCGACGCGCATCCGCCCGGTGTTGATGACCGCCGGCGCGATGATTCTGGGCATGATCCCGATGGCCTTGGGCGTAGGGGAGGGCGGGGAGCAGAACGCCCCTCTTGCCCGTGCGGTCATTGGTGGACTGCTATTCGCTACCTTCGCCACACTGGTATTCGTTCCGGTCATGTATCGCGTCATGCGCCGCCGCCCCTCTGCCGCCGAAGCGCCGCTGCCGGGAGGCGCCGATGCAATCGCATAACCCTCAGGATCCCAAGAGCATGAATAACAACATCACCGGCGGCAACGACGCGGAGCGCGCCGGCCCCGAGTACGTTAACTCCGAGCCCGCCGGCCCGGAGTCCGCCGCCACAGAGAGCGCGAACGCCTCAACCTCCTTCGACCCCGACACGGGCCGACGCCTCAAGAAGGCTGCCATCATCTTCGCCGTCGTCCTGGTCGTCGCCTTCGTCGCCGTCCGCTTCGATCGTTCTTTCAAGGACCGCGGGATTGCCAACGCAACAGAACAGTCGAGCGCCGCTCCACACCTGGTCGATGTCATCAGCGCGGCTCCCGTAGGTGCCACCCAGCGCCTCTCGTTGCCGGGACAAACGGCGGCATGGCACTCGAGCACGATCTACGCCCGGGTGAATGGCTACGTGGGCAAATGGTTCGTCGACATAGGGGATCCCGTGCACAAAGGCCAGGTGATGGCCCAGATAGAAACACCTGATCTCGACGCCCAGTTGGCCGGTGCCCGGGCGCAATTGCAGGCCGCACAGGCGCAGGTCCTCGTCCGCCGGGCGCAGGCGGAATTCGGCAAGTCGACTTACGAGCGGTGGCGCGACTCCCCCAAAGGGGTTGTGTCAGATCAGGAGCGTGAAGAAAAGCACTCGGCCTATGACAGTGCCGAGGCCAGCCTGAAATCCGCCGAAGCCGACGTCGCGCTGGACCAGGCGCGTGTCAATCAGTACCTGTCCCTGTCTGAGTTCAAACAGGTGTTGGCCCCCTACGACGGCGTAGTCAGCCAACGGGACATCGATATCGGCAATCTCGTGACCGCCGGCAGCACGAGTTCCACGACCCCTCTCTACGTCGTGACACAGAACGACCCGATGAGAGTTTTCGTCGACGTTCCGCAAAGCGCCGCCGCCGACCTCATGCAGGGACAGACTCCCGTCGAAGTTCAGGTCCCGGGCAACGAGGGCCGTACCTACCCCGGCAGCGTGACGCGCACATCTCAGTCGATCAACCAACAGGCCCGCACCCTGCGCGTCGAAGTCGACATCCCCAACGGGCAACGGACGCTCGTCCCCGGCATGTACGTGAAAGTGGGTTTCGCGCTGCAGCCCAAAGGACTCGTCCAGGTCCCCGCGGCCGCGCTCATTTTCCGAAGCGGTGGCCCTCAGGTCGCGCGGGTCGACAAAAACGGCCACATCAGCTTTCGCAATGTCACGATTGCTCGCGACGACGGCAACGCCGTGGAGCTAGGCTCCGGCGTCGAGCCCGGCGACGCGCTCGCCTTGAATGTGAGCAGCCAGATCAGCGACGGCGAGTTGGTGCAGGTCAATCGCGCCGAGCAACGCACCGAGCCTGCTCGTGGCCAGCAGCAATCCGCCACGACCCAAGCCGGGCCACCCGCCGCGCCAATTCCACCCACGGCGCATCGCTGAACGAAGGAGGGCGCCGATGACTCCGTTTCCCTCTTTCGTCCTGGCCCTGACCGCCACCACCCTGGCTACAGGAGGGCGCCCATGACCCCATTCCGCTCTTTCCTCCTCGCCCTGACCGCCACCCTCCTGGCCAGCTGCGCCGTCGGCCCCAACTATCACACCCCCGACGAGCACCCCCCGGGCGACTTCGTCGCGATCCACGGCCAGTCGTCCATGACCTCGAAGCCCACCTCGCAGGCTCCCCAAGCCCCCGCCGTGGACTTCGCGACCTGGTGGCGCTCTCTCAACGACCCCGAGTTGGATTCCTTGGTGAGCCGCGCCGTCGCCGCCAACCCCGACGCGCAGATCGCCCTCGACCGCCTGCAAGCCGCGCGGACCTACGAAATATCCGTGGTCGGTACGGCGCTCCCAACCGTCGGAGCCAGCGCCGCGGCAGCTCGCGGCACCGGCAGCGATGTCACCCGCAGCCGCGCGTCAAACACACTGTACTCCGCCGATAACACCAGCGGACTCAAACAGATCAACGAAGTTGGCGGCTTCGACGCCGCCTGGCAGCTCGATGTATTCGGCAAATACCGCCGTGAAATCGAGGCCGCGCGAGCCGATGCCCAGGCGAGTCTGGCCGAGCGAAACCAGGTTCTCATCGCAGTGATTGCGAACGTCGCGCGTGCCTACATCGACATGCGCGGACTGCAGACACGCGCATCCATACTGCACAACGCCGACACGACACTGCAAGAGTCGCTACGCATCGTCCGCATTCGCTACGAACGTGGCATCACCAACGAACTCGACCTGACGCTGGCCACCCGCGAGCTTGGAGTGTTGGAGGCACAGATCGCCCCAGTAGAGGCGCAGGTCAGCGCCGCTCAGTACACGATCGCCACCCTGCTCGGACTCTATCCCGAGGACCTCATCAAGGAACTGACACCGGCCGCCATGATTCCGTCAGTCCCTGCGGTCGTGCAGTCCGGACTCCCCCTGGATCTGCTACGCCGGCGTCCCGACATCTCGCAGGCGGAGCGCGAGCTCGCCGCCTACACGGCGCGAATCGGTGTCGCGACCGCGAATCTCTTCCCGCAGCTTTCCATCAGCGGTGCCATCGGCTTTCAACGCCAGGCACTGGGAAACCCTGTGATCGGAAAACACATCTGGTCCGCCGGCCCCGCGGCTTCCTGGTCGCTGCTCGACTTTGGTGCCCTCGACGCCCAAGTCGAGATTTCCCGCCTGCGCACCCGCGAGCAGTTGGTGAACTACAAGAGAACGATTCAAAACGCAGTCAAAGAGGTCGACACCACGTGGGACGCCTATAGCGCCGAACAGGAAAGAGTCAGCAAACTGGGCGATGCGCTGATCGCGAGCCAACGCGCGGTCACCCTTGCGAACGAGCGCTACACCCGCGGCCTCACTGATTTTCTGAACGTTGTGGACGCCGAGCGCCAGGCATATGACATCGAAGAGCAGTACAGCGACGCGCAGGTCTCGGTGGACGAGCAATTCATAGCGCTCTATAGAAGTTTGGGCGGCGGCTGGGAGAAATATCAGACACTACCCCCGGTGCACATTCCGCAACCCGCGATCGTCGCGGCCTTTCATCGGGTGTTTGCCCGCGGCGACGACGTCCTGAAGGACCAGGGAACCCAGTCCCCGTGAGCGGCAGCTCTCTCATTGGTGCGATTCTGCTGATCTCAACAACGACAGGCACCGGTGACCTCATTGTCTACAGCGCAACCTACGCCCCGACCCTGGAGCAGAGCGAGTACACCGCCCACACCAACTACACCATCGCGACGCCCGATGACAGAGTCGTCCGGAAGGTAGCGAACGCGACCGGCGCCTTCGCCTCGCGACCCGCACGAGTTTCATTACTGCCAGGTGAGTACCAGGTACGCGCGCAATACGAGGGTGGGCGCTTCGTGACTGTTCGTATCGTCATCGAGCCCGGAAAGACCACCGTGCTCGATCTCGAGGGTGAAGCGTCTATGCAAGCGTCGTCTACCAAGACCACGCCTGC
>DATBCZ010000512.1:0-3519 GCA_036270175.1 Steroidobacteraceae bacterium
AGTGGGGCGTCGGAAACGTTGACATTGCCGCGATAGCGTGTCGGCACGTCGTCGAACTTCTGCAGCTTGCCTGCGAGCGTCGGGTACCAACGCCGCGCGTCCGTATCGCGCTCGACGTAGAAGTGCATGACATCCTGCAGATTCGCGAATCGGCCGTTGTGAAAGAACAACCGCCGTCGTGCGACATTGCGCAATGTCGGGGTCTTGAAGTAGCCGCAGTACTGGCTCTCGTTGTGGAGGTCCGTGCGCCGCGGGCCACATAGTCCGAGGTCGAAGAATCGAGGGTCGGCGTTTGCCGGTATCGCGGGATTGCGCGGCACTCCGAGCGCGTGGAAGCTGTAGTCCGTAAAAGTGGGTGCGCGCCCTCCGGGGCCCGTCGTCGCCGTGTGGCAGGCGGCGCAGTTACCCTTGGCGGGGTCGACGAAGAGCCGCAGTCCTTCCAACTCGTCGGCGGAGAGGGCCGCGGCGCCTCGAAGGTACTGGTCGAAACGGCTGTTGTAGGGGTGGAAGCTGGGGTCTTCCAGCTCGAAGCGCTCAAGGGCCGCGGCGGCCGAATCGACAAGGGGCTGGAGCAGCTGCGCAGCATACGGTGCCCGCCGCAACCGCGCGGCAACGTCAGCAACGCTTGAGTTGCCCATCTCCGCCGGATCCAACAGCGGCAGTAGCATCTGCACGCGCAAACTGTCCGCGCGGCCATCGAGCATGAATCCCCCCGCGGGCCCAACATCCTCACGGTCCCTGCCCATATCCAGATATGTGTGTCGGGAGAAGCGAGGGGTGTCGGACAGATAACGCAACGAGGGCACAGCGCGAATCCCCGGCCGATCCATGTTCGCCCCACCGCGCATGACGACTCCGGAGGCCTTGGGTGCAGCGTACGCGTTGGTTGGATCGTGGCAACTTGCGCACGACAACTTGCCGGAGGCCGAGAGGGCAGGGTCGAAGAAGATCTGACGCCCGAGCTGCGCCTCCGGGCTCAAGGCCGCCGCAGCGGCGGAGCCGCTGGCAGGAGTGGCTGCACCCGCGCAGCTCAGCGCAATGAGCCCAAGGTTCAACGCGGCGCGCCGGAAACGCGGTGCTAGCGACTCGAGGCGCAGGCTCCCAAGCCCGAGTGCCATCAACCCTCGCATGGCACCCGCCCGCCCGGCCCTCAGAAATCAAACAGGGTCAGCAGATCCCCAACCGCGGGCCCGTTCGTCGGCCGGTAGGGATCTTCTGCGGTCGCGACCGGATTCGGCAGATTGTCGCGGCTGCGGTTGGACAGCTTGGGCAGGCCCCAGTTGTACTCAATGAACTTGAGGATGGAGGCGTGATCGCTATAACCGTGATCGATATGCCCGCGCTTGGCATACGGCGATACCACGATCATGGGAATGCGCGGACCGTCGCCAAAAAAGTCCAGGATCTGGATGAATCCGCTGTCGAAGTGACCGCCGCCCTCATCGGTAGTGACCAGGATCGCCGTGTGCGCCCACAGTTTCGGATGTGCCTGCACTTTTGCGATCACGTCGCGCACGAAGTCCTCATAACTCGCCACGACCGAGTAGCCCGGGTGGCCACTGTCGAGATTTTTCGGAACCAGGAAGCTCACGGCCGGCAAAGCGCCGCGGGCCACGTCACGATCGAAAGAAGCCAGCCCTTTCAGTCGCGACTTCAGGGCCGGTTGCGTCATAACCGCCGTGGAGGCGACCAGGGGATCGCCAATGTCGTTGTACTGCAGGCGCCGTGCCGCGTCCAACGAGAGATGCAACGTCTTCATCTCCGCCCGCACGTCCGCGACATCCCGCGCGCCTGTATACCAGTTCCAGCTCACACCGGCTTTGCTGAGCGATTCGGCGATGGTCGGTACGGTTTGCGGCGGATAGGTGTAGTTGTGCGGTCCCAAAGGTTGCGGATGACCGTCAAGGTCGTATCCCGCACTGTAATTGTTGACCAGGTAGTAGGCACCGGGCTCGCAGCCGCTGGCAATGCCCTTCTTTTGCAGGACGCCGAGAATCGCGCCGACGCCCGGCTGCTGGGCGTCGGAGCAATTGACAAACGAGCCGCCCTGGTAGCCGTCCTGCCGGAAGAAGTTCTCGCTTCCGGGCGCCGGGTTCGGGTTCTCGACCTGGTTGGCGGGTGGCGTGACCACCGTCCCTCCGATCTTGTAGACCGGCACGTCGGCAGTGGTAATCGAGAAGAAGTTGACACCCGTACCGCCCATGACGAATTGATGATAGTTGTCACTGATGGCGTAGCGGTCGGCGAGTGCTCGCAGGTAGCCGGCGTCGCCGCGATGCATGTTGACAAAACCCATCAACTCCCCGCCCTGACCCGGGTCCGCGGCGGTGATTCCAGTCGTGTCGGCCCCCATGCCCGTCGTAGCCGCGACCCATACGTACAGGTCGGGTTTGGTATTGTCTCCGCCTGTCTGCTGCCACATCTGGAAGAATCGATGCACCGGGTCGCCGGTGGCCGCGGACAGCGCCGCGGTCGAAGTTTCGAGTGTTGGGGCCGCGTTTTCCTTGGGATAAGGCACGTAGCGCGTAATCTGAAACGGGCCGTTCGGCAGACTGCTCGGAAAACGGGTATCGACGCCGTTGGCAACGTCGTGGAACTTTTGATCCTGGACGCCGATCAGGCGTGGCGGAGGCAAGGTCGCATACGCTGTTGCCCGGGGCGGATCTAACATGTACACCGCCTGTGGGACTGCCTTCCTCTGCGCGGCAAGCGCAAACCGGGGACCGGCGTTGCCGTCGCCATCGACGATTCCTTCCGTAAGGAGGTTGCGCACGCTGGCCCCGGGTTTGGGAACGTAGGTCGCGAAGAGGCCGTCGAAGGTTTGATTCTCGCCCACGATCACGATGAGTTTCTCGATGGGCGTCTTCGCTGCGTGGTGGGACGCCCGAAGGGAGTGAGCCGTGTTAGCTGACCACGCCAGTGAGCTTGCGACCCACATTCCCGCGGCAACGGCACCCAGCGCAATGGCTCGTCGCCTTTGTCCAATGCGTCCGGCGTATATGTTCAAGGCGCAGCGAACAAAGGATCTGACATCCAGACCCGCCCAGCGATGACTCATGACCACTCCCTCTCCGACCCTGCGTTTCGTCCATGATACGCAGACCGGCGATTCGGTGGGAAATCATCAAGCCGGAGATAGAGGGGTCTCGGTCGTAGATTACCGGCAGTGATCCTCGTGCTCGCCGCACTCATGCCACCGGTGCTCGTGATACCAGCGAGCATGCGAGTGATCGTAGTAGCCTTCGCGTGGCTCGACGACGCAGCCCGAGGTCGTCAGTGTCAGCCCCAACAAGAAGGCGCCCATAATAAAGCGTGTTGTAGCAATCATGAATTCTCCGTTTGCGCGGGCGGTGCCCGCTCACCGTCGACCCTGGGTCATCCGGCTGCGCACGCCTTGCGTGCTCACCGTCTGTCCGGGGTGCTTCTCCCGAAGCACCCGTGCGATGCACGCATCGCACCCCCGCGGCTCACCCGCCAAGTGCTGTGCAATAGGGGTAATGGTTCCTGAAGGGGCGTTTA
>DATBCZ010000513.1:0-1987 GCA_036270175.1 Steroidobacteraceae bacterium
TTCTTTTCCACCCAGACGCAGCTTTCCGCGTGCAGCACGCTACGCGGATAGTTGCCGGGATCGAGCCCTTGGATGACGCTCGCCGGCTGTTGGCTCACGGGTGCGCTCCCTCCAGGGCCACTGGGCGGGATTTTAAGACCACAGGAGGCGGCGCGTTTCCACGGGCCACTTCCCCGGGTCGAAGCCGTGGGTTTTGAAGAGCGCCATCACGATGCGCTCCAGTCCGAATCCCAGGCAGGCCGTGTTGGCCACATTGCCGTCCTGGGTGCGGATGTCGAAGGTGGAGCCGAAGTGCTCCTGGTGGAAGTTGAACGAGCACACGGCGGTGGGGTCCTCCGCCGAGATCACCGGGACCAGCACTTCGAACTTCAGCTTCTGCTCTTTCTGGCCGGCGGCGAGCATCTTGCCGCCGCGACCGAAGAACGGATCGGAGGCGACGTCGGATTTCGCGGGCAGGCCGAGCGAGGTCAACAGGTCGACTCCGCGTTGCAGCCACATGTCGCGCCACTCGACCACTTCATCGGGCGTACCGACGCGGACGAACTCCCGCACCCGGAAGGATTGCATGCGTGTCGGTTCCGGCGACGGCTCGTGACGGTAGACCCAGTTCAACATGGTCACGAGGCGGCCGCCCTTGGGCACGACACCGGTGAAGCTCGGATAGACGGGATAGCAGGCGGCGGGATTCAACACCACGTCGGTGATGCCGAGCATGTCGCCCCACGGCTCGCCCTCGTGCACGCGCTTTGACAGCGCGAGCGCCTGCAGCTCCTTACCGAAGAAACTGTAGACCGCGCCGCACAGGTGCGGAAACGAGTCGAGGTAGTTGACCTTTTCCAACACCTTGCGGCTGATGACCGGCGGGAAGGTATAGAACTCCGCGTTATCGTTTTTCGACAGCTGCGAGACCAGGCCGTTGAAGCGCTCGAGCACATCCTCGAATACCGCACCGCGGCCGAATGCACCCTGCACGCCAACCGGGATGATGAGGCGGTGCTCGACCAAGCCCGCGTAGAATTTGTCCACGTTGTAATCGACAGTCACCCGACGTTCTCCCCGTCTAATTGTCCTTGAACACCAGCAGCATCGAGGCGCTCTTGGAAGCGATGCGGTCGTTGGAGATCATGAGAGCCCCTGACAACGCGTCACGATAGTGGCGGCCCAGGCTGAATTTCGAGTCGTTCTTGTAGCCGAGAATGCCGGTGATCTGCAGCGCCTTGTGCACGATCTGCGGCGCCGTCTCGGAGGCATTGATCTTGAGGTTGTTGAGCTTCAGCGCCCAGCCGATATTCAACAGATCCTTCAGGCCGTTGGGTTTCGCATCCAGCTCATCGAATTCGGTGGCGAGCGCCAGCCAGTTGTGGCGGGCCGCCTGCAGCTGCGTGGAAACTTCCGCGAGACGGGTTGCCGTCGGCGGCACGGTGCCCGGATTTTTACGCGCGCCGGCGCGCACGAATTCGGCCGCGCGGCCGACGGCGTCGGCGGCGATTCCCCACCAGAGCGACGCCCAGAGAATGTGCGAATAGGGCACCATCGTTTGCGCCGACGAGTCGGCGAAGGCGCCCGGAATGATCTGCTCCTCGGAGCCCGACGATTCGAGTTTGAAGCCCGGGCTGCACGTGCCGCGCATGCCGAGGGTGTCCCAGGACGTCGTCTGCGTGAGCTTGTAGTCACCTTTGCGGACGAGGACGAGCACCTGGTCGCTGCTGGGAGCCTCCGGTCCGCGCCGGCAGGTCACGAGGATGCCGTCTGCGTGCTCGCAGTAGGAGCCGGTCGTGGCGTCTTTATCGAGCTTGAAACGGCCGTCGCTGCGCTCGACCGCGCAGATGCTGGTGCGAGTCTCCCCGAAAGTGCCGTTTTCAGAGGTCATCGACGCCAGCACGTACTGGTGCTCGACGAGTCCCTGCAGATAATCGCGGAAGAACGCCGAGGATTGCGCGTGCCGCGCGATGCAGGCGACCTGTATGTAATGCATGGCCAACACCAT
>DATBCZ010000514.1:0-7835 GCA_036270175.1 Steroidobacteraceae bacterium
ACCGGCAAACGCCGACCCTCGATCCTTCGACCTCGGACTATGTGGCCCGCGGCGCACGGACCTCCACAACGAGAGCCAGTACTGCGGCTACTTCAAGACCCCGACATTGCGCAATGTCGCGCGCCGGCGGTTCTTCTTTCACAACGGCCGATTCGCGAATCTGCAGGATGTCATGCACTTATACGTCGAGCGTGATACGGACGCGCGGCGTTGGTACCCGACGCTCGCAGGCAAGCTGCAGAAGTTCGACGACGTGCCGACACGCTATCGCGGCAATGTCAACATTTCCGACGCCCCACTCAATCGCAGCCGCGGCGACCAGCCCGCGCTGGACGACGCCGAGATCGGTAAGGTGATTGCCTTTCTGGGAACTCTAAACGACATGGAGTAAGTGAGGCGGCGCGCCTCACCGCTGGTAGCGGCTCCGGTCAGGGGTTGGCGAACGCCGGGAGCCGCTGCCGCAAAACGCGCGGCGCGGTCTCCAGGACGAAGCAAGCCAGGCAAGCGGTTGCAACACTGAGCCCCACCATGATCCACAAGGTCACGACGAGTCCGTACGCGTCAGCCGCCGACCCGGCGAGCCACGGAGCGAACACCCCGCCAATGATTTCCCCCAGCCCCATGGTGAGCCCCAGCACCGTCGCAAGTTGATGCGGCGGCACGGTCTCCGACGGAATGGTGGCCATGACCAGGGGGAAGACTCCGCTCGCCGCGGCCCCTATCCCGAACATCACGAACACGAGCCACAGCTGTTGGTGGATGAACAGCACGCTCAGCGGCAGCAAAGACGCGATCAGTGACATTGAGATGATGACGGGCCGCCGCCCCACCACGTCGGACGACCCCGGAACGAAGAAGGCGAAGAACATGGCGGTGAGTCCGAACATGGACATGAGCCAGCCCATCGTCCCCGGCGACAGGCCCCGGACGTTCACCAGGTAGAGCGGCATGAAAATGGAGAACACCACGACGAACGCAACCAACAGAATGGACATGGCCACACAGAGCAGGACATTCCTGTGCTTCCAGGCCGCGCCAGGCGAGCCAGTGGCCCTGGAGCGCCCGACACCCACGCCGACCGTGCCTCCGGTGTCACGCGCAGCAGCGCCCTCCGTCCCGACTGTGCCTCCAACCCCAACCGCGCCCCGCATCCCGACTGTGCCTCCAACACCAGCCGCGTCCCGCGCCCCGGCGGTGCCTCCGACCGTGTCACCCGCCGCGGGCGGCGCCGCCAACTGCTCCCGCGGCGGCTCCCGTATCAGCCACAGCATCAAAAAAGCCGCCAGCACCCCCGGCAGCCCCGCGAGGTAAAACGCATTTCGCCAGCCAAACGCGGTCCCGACGGCGACGACCGCAATCGGTCCCAAAAAATTGCTGAGCAGGTTGGCGCCAAAATTCTGGGCAACCCCCATCGCAAGGCCGCGTCGCGCCGGGTCGACTTCCGCCGATATCAAAGCCTGGCTGATCGGCATCACGCCGCCTTCGGCGAATCCCATCAGCAGACGCGTCACCAGGAGCATGCTGAAAGAGGTCGCCCACCCCGACAGGGCGGATGCCCCCGAAAAGATGAAAGCGGCGATCACCAGGATCACCTTGCGCCGGCCCAACAGGTCCGACACCCTGCCGACCACCAGGCCGGCCAGAGCCCAGCTGAACCCGAGTGCCGAACCCAGTATGCCAACCTGTTGGTTCGACAGGTGCAGCTCAGGCTGAATCAACGGCATCAGGAAATTGAGCGCCTGACGGTCGAAATACACCACGCCAAAGTTGAAGCTCAGCAGCCCAACCAATACCCAGGGATACACTCGCCTGTTCATGAGGCGGCAAACACCGTGACCGGCAACTTCTCCGGACCGTGACCGATCGTCGTCATCCACGGCTCGGGCTCGCCGGCAGGCTCGAAGCGCTCGATATGTCTGACGATCGCACCGAGCAAGGCATCCGCCTCGAGGCCGGCGAGCACGCGACCGACGCAGGAGTGCACCCCATAGCCCCAGCCGACGTGTCCCCGGTTGTCACGCTGCACATCGAATCTGTCGGGATCGGTCCATTTGCGGGGATCGCGATTCGCCGCCGCAAACATCAGGCCACAGCGCTCCCCTTGCGGAATCACGATCCCATCGATCTCAACATCACGCATGGCGATGCGGCCCGCCATGCGCGAGGGCGAATCCCAGCGCAGGCTTTCTTCGAACGCCGCGCGCACCAGGGACGGATTCGCACGCACGAGTTGGTATTGCTCGGGATAGGTTGAGAAGGCGCGGATCGCATTCGCCATGGTAATAATCGTGGTATCCGCCGCGGCCGATAGCAGGATCCCCACGAGCAGCTTGGCCTCGTCCTGTGTGATCTCGCCCCGGTCCGCCGCCAGAAACATCTGCATCCCCAGCCCGTCGGCATCGAGATTTTCCCGGCTGCAGCAACTCACGGCCCATTCGATGACGGGAGCGGTGTCGTGCATGGCCGCCTCGAAAAGCTCGTTCATCGGTCCCATGGTCGCCCAGACCATGTTACCGAACGCGTACATGTGCTGCCGACCCGGAACTGGAATTCCGAGCAGATCGGGTAACACTTTGTAGACGAAGGGTCGGGTGATCTCGGCGACCGCATCCACAGTAGTGCCACTACGTTGTTTCAATCCGCGGACCAGCACCTCGGCGTCGGCGGCGAACGCTGCCGCCATTTTTGACAGCGCCTTGGGAGAAAGGGCATTCGCAACCACCGCGCGCACGCCCGTGTGCTTCGGCGGGTCGTCCGTCAGTAATAACTCCGGCCGAACGGACTTTGGATCGTGCCAGGGACGCGAGGTCGAGGAAAAGGTCTTCCAGTCGCGTAAACCCGCGGAAACATGCTCGTAGCGCGCGATCATGGTGATATTTTCGCGCGCCAACTTCACTACGGGGGCGGCCTCTCGCAGGCTGTCATCGACCGCGCGCGCGTTGCGCACAGCGTCGGCATTGAACAGATCGTCGTTGCTAACGTAGGCCTCTTTCACCGTCCACCCCCTCTTCCGCGTGACTCAGGTCTTCAATATCCAACTCTCACCGTCGCGGACCAGCCAGCCGGAGGTGGGATCGCTGAAATGGCTGCCGATAACCAGCGCCTTGGTGCCCCCGAACCGGTCGACGAACGCCTGGCGGGTCAGCGCGCCCTGCGACTTGTCCATGTCAAAATTCCCGTGGCGCATCGGGTAACTGAGCTGAATAGGATGATGCATCAGGTCCCCGGTAATCACCGCCTCTTCGCCCTTCGAGCGGATCAGGACGCTGACATGACCCGGAGTGTGCCCCGGCGTGGGAAACAGTGACACCTCATCCGTGATCTGATGCTCGGGCCCGATGAAGTCGACCAGGCCGGCTTCGAGCACCGGGTCGATGGAGTCGTGAAGGTGCTCGAAGTCGTGATAGCCGCCGGTCTTGCGCAGATGACACCAGTGGTCGAACTCCGCCTGTCCGAACAGGTAGCGCGCCTGTGGGAAGGTCGGCACCCACTTGCCATCCACCAACTGCGTGTTCCAACCCACATGATCGAAATGCAGGTGAGTACAAAGCACGGTAGTGATGCTGGCAGGCGGGAAGCCGGCGGCCGCCATGTCCTCGAGAAAGGTAGTCTTGATATTGCAGAAAACGTCGTACTCGCGCTTGCGATCGGCGCCGATGCAGGTATCGATCATCACACTCTTGCCACGCGAGCGCAGCACGAAACACTGAAACGAAATCTTCATCAGCCCTTCGGGCGTCGCGAAATGCGGCTGCAGCCAGGCATGCCGTTTCATGAATTCGGCCGTCTCGTCCTTGTACAGCATCCAGATGTGGTCCTCGAACGCGTTGACCTCGACGAGTCGGGCGATCTCGACGTCGCCGACCTTCCAGTGCTTGATGTTCTCTATGGTCATGGATCCATACTCCCATGGCGACCGGAGCTTAAGCGAAGGGAATCCCGCGAAGCGCCATCGGCGCGACGTGGGGCGACCCGCGCGCCACGAATCAGGTCGGCGGCTTTTTCGGCGATCATGACTACGGCCGCGTTGGTGTTTCCTCCCACCACACTGGGGAAAACCGCTGCATCGACAACACGGAGCGATTCGATCCCGTGCACCCGTAGCTGCTCATCGACAACCGAGTTCGCATCGGGCCCCATCCGGCAGCTACCGCAAGGGTGGTGCACAGTCGAGGCGGCGCGACGGAGGTATTCGATGAGCGATGCGTCATCCTGCGCGTCCGGGCCCGGTTGCACTTCCACGGCTCGATACCGGGCAAATGACGGCGAGCGGCTGATCTGCCGGGCGATTTTAAATCCGCGTAACAGCGTCGCAGCGTCATCGGGGTGACTCATGAGCTGCGGATCTACCACGGGGGCCGCCCGCGGATCCGGGCCAGCGAGCCGAACCTGTCCGCGGCTCTTTGGATAGAGCCCCACGGTGTTGACTGCAAAACCATGACCCAAGGGGAAAGGGAATGTGTTGCGATTCCGGCGCGCTGCTTGGAATACGATCTGAACGTCCGGACGTCTCAACTCCGGCAGCGTGCGCACGAATCCGGTTGCCTCGAACACGTTGCTCGAAAGCGGGCCCGTCCTGAACAGCGCGTACTCCGCCAGGTTTGCGAGCGCGCGTGGCACGGTTCGCCACGAGATTCCGTACGACTCGGTGTTGTGCATCTCCATCAACACACCCACCGCGAGATGATCGTGATAGTTCGCGCCAACGCCCGGCAAGTGATGTTTCACCTCCACACCCGCCGCACGCAACGCCTCGCCGTCACCGATTCCGGACAGCATGAGAAGTTGCGGCGAGAGGATCGCGCCGCCGGATACGATCACTTCCCGCCGCGCGGTGAGTCGCCGCTCGCCGCTCGCCGTAAGCAAATCAACCCCCGTGGCGCGCCGACCGTCCATGCAGATCCGGGCTGCGCGCGTGTCAGTCAGAATCGTGAGATTGCTTCGGTGGCTCGCAGGTTTCAGGTACGCGGTCGCCGTGGAGACCCGCCGCCCCTGCGCGATAGTTCCTTGCCTGGGACCATAGCCCTCCGAATCCGCGCCGTTGAAATCGCTATTGCGCTTGAAGCCCATGGAGTCCATGGCCGCAAGGAAGGACGGCGTCATGGGATTGGGCCGCTTGATGAAGACGACGTTCATCGGGCCGCCGTGGCCATGATAGGGAGAGTCCGGATAGGCGTCGTTATTCTCCGAGCGCAGGAAGTAAGGCAACACCTCCCGGTAGCTCCAACCCGGATTGCCCGCCGCGGCCCAGTCATCGAAATCGGTCGGATGGCCCCGAAAATAGACCATTCCGTTGATCGAGCCGGAGCCCCCGACGACGTGTCCACGCGGAATGGGAATGGCGCGGCCGTTGAGATGCGCCTGCGGCGCCGTCATGAAACGCCAGTTCAGTTTCGGCACGGCAATCGCTGCGCCGACCGTCGCCGGGATGTGGATGAAGGGATGCCGATCCATCGGACCCGCTTCGATCAGCGCGACACGAGTGGCACGATCTTCGGACAGGCGACCGGCGAGTACACACCCCGCGGTACCTGCCCCGACAATCACATAGTCAAAGACGTTCTCGTCGCGCTCACTCATTCGCTTGGGCTTCCCCCGTTACAGCCCCCGCCAGCGCAGCGGTTCAGGCCGCCAGCGCAGCGTTTCACGGTATAGCTCAACACACTCGCCCACCCCGGGAGTCCTTATCTTTCGATAGGGTCAGGGGATCACCGCGCGGTGTCAGGCTTCAGAAATTATCAAGCTCAACGAGACCTTCGAAGCACGTGGTCGCGCCACGCCGGTGAACGGCATGCTGGCACCTGCGTTCGAGCCGGTGCTGGAGGCATTCCAGGAGAATTATCGGACCGAGGACGAAATCGGCTCCGCTGTCAGTGTCATCGTCGACGGACGGACCGTAGTGGATCTATGGGGCGGCTGGCGCGACGGCGCGAGGCAACGGGAGTGGCAGAAAGACACCCTGGTCTGCATGATGTCGGTCTCCAAGGGCATCACCGGAATGGCGTTCAACCTGCTCGTCGATCGGGGCCTGGTTGACGTGAACGCACCGGTCGCGCGCTACTGGAAGGAATTTGCTCAGAACGGCAAAGAGTCGCTGCCGGTACGCTTTTTACTGGATCATCGCGCCGGTCTGCCGATCGTCGCCGATCCCATGTGGCCGGGCGCGATTTTCGATCACCACGCAACCTGCGAAGCCCTGGCGAAACAGGCGCCGCTGTGGGAGCCCGGAACCGTGGCGGCGTACCACATCCACACCCAGGGGTTTCTGCTGGGTGAGATTATTCGCCGGGTTACCGGGAAGACCGTTGGGCAGTTCATACGCGATGAGATTGCCCTTCCCCTGGAAGCTGACTTCATACTCGGCAGCATGTCCGAGCACGACCAGGCGCGAGTTGCCGAAGTCATGCCTAACATGGAAGCGCGGTTGTTCGCGGCCAAAGAGGTTGAAAAGGACACCCTGCGAAGCAAGGCTTTCGTGCAGAATCCCGCCGAGCCCTGGCCCGTCACCCTGAACTCACGGATCTGGCGCGAGAGTGAGATCGCCAGTGGCAACGGCCACGGCAATGCGCGGGGCGTGGCCCGGATCTATGGCGCATTCGCCCGCGGCGGTGAGCTCGATGGCGTGCGCCTGACATCACCGGCCGCAGTGGAGGCCATGATCACCGAACAGCACAACATCACGGAAGTCATGCAGGAAAGGCCTTACCACCAGGCGCTGGGGATCCTGTTGAATACACCCGAAGCGGTGTACATGGGACCCAATCCGCGTGCCTTCGGCCACCATGGCATCGGCGGCTCGCTCGGATTCGCCGATCCGGACGCCCGCATCGGCTTTTCCTACGCGGTAAATAGAATGCATGCGGTGGGAACCAACGGACCGCGAGCCGCGCGACTCATCAACGCGCTGTATAAATGTCTGTAGAGCCGACGAGTCGAGGGGGAAACCGTGTTGCGAATTCCGGAGATTGCCGAGCAGTCCGTCCTGGTTACCGGCGCCGCGCGTGGCCTGGGGCTCGCGATGGCTAACAGGTTGGCGCGCCTCGGCGCGACCGTAGCGCTGGTAGACATCGACACACTAAGTGTCGCCGCCGCCGTGGCGCAGATCCGCTCCGACGGTGGCCGCGCCTACGCATACACTGCTGACGTATCGAGTCAGGCGGCGTTTTCCCAGGCGGCGGGCGAGTTCGCCCGGGAGACCGGCGGCCTGGACGCGGTCATCAATAACGCCATGTTGCTCCGCTATGAGCCCATCACGGCGGTGTCGGAGAAGGTTGCCGACCAGATGCTGGGCATCGGGATCAAGGGAGCCCTGTGGGGGACCCAGGCCCTCCTGTCGCATCGTAGGCCGGATCGCTGCGCCTCGATCGTCAATATGGCCTCACCTGTCGCCGAGCGCGGCTATCCCAACACCGCGATGTATAGTCTCGTCAAGGGAGCGCTGGTCACCCTGACGAAAACCCTCTCGGCGGAACTCGGGCCGCAGGGAGTGCGGGTGAATGCCATGGCCCCTGGATCTGTGCCGACTCCCGGTGCACTGGGCCTCAATGACAAAGCCGAATACGAGCGCCGCTCACGGACGATACCGTTACGGCGCCTGGGGCACGAGGACGACGTGGCGGACGCCATCGCTTTTTTGTTGAGTCCCGCCGCTGCGTTCATCAACGGCGAGATTCTTCATGTGGACGGCGGCATCGCGGCGGCGGGCTGAGTAATCGCCCGCTGCGGCTGTTGGCGCGCCCGCGGGCGAGTCGCTTCTATTTGTACGCCGCGGCGGCGACTTCGATCCCTTTCAGCATCTGGTCGAGGTCGGCGCGCGAGTAATAGCGGCCCGCCAG
>DATBCZ010000515.1:0-7598 GCA_036270175.1 Steroidobacteraceae bacterium
CCTTCGGGTGTGTCAGGGTCTTTCATCCGGCCTTGCATGTCGTAAGACTCTTCGGTGTTGTTACGGTCGAGGTCATATTCGATGGGGCTGCGGTCGCGCGAGACGACGGCATTTTTCGCGGTGTTGATGGCTATGCGGTAGAGCCATGTGTAGAAGGCGCTGTCCCCGCGGAACTGGGGCAACGCGCGGTAGGCCTTGATGAAGGCCTCCTGGGCAATGTCCTCGGCTTCCGCCGGATTGCGCACGTAACGCATGACCAACTTGACCAGTTTGTGCTGGTACTTGAGAACCAGCGCATCAAATGCTCCCTTGTCGCCGCGCTGTACGCGGCGGACGAGGCTGAGATCGCTTACATCGGCGCTCATGGGCGCCCCTGCTCCTGGACAGAAGGTCGCTCCACGGCGACCTGAATAGACCCTGAACTCCTTTGAAAGTTCAGGCGCCGTGCCGCTAAAAAGGAGGTGCGGCGGTAATGCGGTTCCGGACTGTGCGCGCATTGCAAAGATGTGACGGATCTAACAGTCGGCGCCGTGGGGATGGCTCTCAAAGGCGCCTCTTTGGCGCAGGATCATGCCTGAGGGGGGAGGCGACTGCCATAGGCTCAGCAGGCCGCCCGGGCCGGCGCGGCTACAGGGTTCGCGGCGGCAAAGCCGGCGATTTGCGCGACCAGGCTGGCCAGCTCGCGGTCCTCAGGAATTGCCTGCCCGAGCAGGTAATCGACCAACATGGGGTCCGGCAGCTCCAGGAAGCGGGCGAGCGTCTGCCGTTGCCCGGCCGAGGCCTGGGGTAACTCGCGGCGGGCGAAGCGCTCGAGAAGCACATCCAGTTCTTTCATCCCACGGCGGCAGCGCCACAGGAGGCGGCGGGCTTCCTGATCGAGAGTCGTCGTCGGAGTGGCGATGGCGTGGGGGTTCGTGGGCACTGTATGGACGGTCTTCAGCTTTGGCGCTCGACGAGCATTTTTTTGATCTCGGCAATGGCCTTGGCGGGGTTGAGATCCTTGGGGCACACGTCGGTGCAGTTCATGATCGTATGGCAGCGGTAGAGGCGGAAGGGATCCTCGAGCTCATCGAGGCGCTCGCCGGTGGCCTCGTCGCGGCTGTCGATAATCCAGCGATAGGCGGCCAGCAAGGCGGCGGGGCCGAGGAAGCGATCGCTGTTCCACCAATAGCTCGGGCAGGCGGTGGAGCAGCAGGCACACAGGATACACGCCGCAGGGCGGTCGATCTTCTCTTGTTCTTCCTTTGACTGCAGGCGCTCACTATCGGGCGGTGCCGGTGTCCGTGACTGAAGCCACGGCTTAACAGACGCGTATTGCGCGTAAAAGTTCGTCAGATCGGGAACGAGATCTTTCACGACCGGCATATGCGGCAGCGGATAGATCTTGATGTCGCCCTTGAGGTCATCCTGCATGGAGGTGGTGCAGGCGAGGCGGTTCACGCCATCGATGTTCATGGCGCACGAGCCACAGATACCCTCACGGCAGGAGCGTCGGAAGGTCAGGGTCGAATCAATGGTGCCTTTGATCAGGATCAGCGCATCGAGGACCATGGGACCGCAGCCCTTCATATCGATCTCGTACGTGTCGACGCGAGGGTTTTCGCCCGAGCTCGGATCGAAGCGGTAGATCTTGAAGGTGCGGACGTCGGCGGCACCCGCTGGCGCCTTGTGGACGATGCCCTTGCGGATCCGGGAGTTGGGAGGCAGTCGGAATTCGGTCATCTGGGGTTCACCGCGTTGGAATTCACCGCGTCAGTAGGTACGCGCTTTTGGCGGAATCGTTTCGACGTCGGTCGTCATGGTGTTGAGGTGCACGGGGCGGTAGTCGAATCTCACCTTTCCGGGGCCCTCTACCCACACCAATGTGTGCTTCATCCAATTCACGTCATCGCGATTGGGGAAGTCTTCGCGTGCCTGGGCGCCACGGCTCTCCGTACGGTTTTCCGCGGAGTGAATTGTGGCCGTCGCCTGGAGGAGCAGATTCTCGAGCTCGAGTGTCTCGATGAGATCGCTGTTCCAGATGAGAGAGCGGTCGGTAATGTGGACTTGCGCGAAAGAGTCGAACGTCTTTGCGAGCTTCACCGTACCTTCGTGCAGGGTCGGGCCAGTACGGAAGACGGCGGCATCGAGTTGCATCGTCTTTTGCATCTCGAGGCGGATTTCGGCGGTAGGGCGTGAGCCCTTCGCGTTGCGGAGTTTGTCGAGACGCGAGACGGCGAACTCGCCGGCGTCTTTCGCGAGCGGCTTGTGGCGGGTATCCGGCTTGATGATCTCGGCGCAGCGGCGCGCGGCTTCGCGGCCGAAGACGACGAGGTCGAGCAGTGAATTCGAGCCGAGACGGTTCGCGCCGTGGACGGAGACGCACGCGGCTTCACCGACAGCCATCAGACCCGGCACCACTGTGTCGGGATCTTTGTTCCTCGGCTGCACGACTTCGCCGTGGTAGTTACACGGAATGCCGCCCATGTTGTAGTGAACGGTGGGCAGTACCGGGATGGGTTGTTTCGTGACATCGACGCCGGCGAATATGCGGGCCGTCTCGGCGATACCGGGAAGCCGCTCGTGGATCACGGCGGGGCCCAAGTGCTCGAGGTGCAGGTCGATGTGATCGTGTTCGGCACCTACACCGCGACCTTCGCGAATCTCCATGGTCATCGCGCGGCTCACGACGTCGCGCGAGGCTAGGTCCTTCGCGTTAGGGGCATAGCGCTCCATAAAGCGCTCGCCCTTTGCGTTCGTCAGGTAACCGCCCTCGCCGCGGGAGCCTTCGGTAATCAAACAGCCGGAGCCGTAGATACCCGTCGGGTGGAACTGCACGAACTCCATGTCCTGCAACGCTAGCCCGGCGCGCAACGCCATGGCGTTGCCGTCCCCGGTGCATGAGTGCGCGGAAGTGCAGGAGAAGTAAGCGCGTCCATAGCCGCCAGTGGCGAGAATCGTGGAGTGCGCGCGGAAGCGATGGAGCTTGCCTTCGGTCATGTCGAGGGCCACGACACCGCGGCAGACGCCCTCTTCCATGATGAGATCGATCGCGAAGTACTCCACGAAGAAGGTCGCGGAGTGCTTTATCGATTGTTGATACAGCGTGTGGAGCATCGCGTGGCCAGTGCGGTCGGCGGCGGCGCAGGTGCGTTGGGCGATGCCCTTGCCGTAGTGCGTCGTCATACCGCCGAAGGGACGCTGATAGATGCGCCCGGCTTCTGTACGGGAGAAAGGCACGCCGTAGTGCTCTAACTCAATGACGGCGGCCGGCGCCTCCTTGCACATCAGCTCGATGGCGTCCTGGTCGCCGAGCCAGTCCGAACCTTTGACGGTGTCGTACATGTGCCAGCGCCAGTCATCCTCGCCCATGTTGCCAAGGGCGGCGCTGATGCCGCCTTGCGCGGCGACCGTATGGCTGCGCGTGGGGAATAACTTCGTTACGCACGCCGTGGACAAACCGGCTTCGGCGAGCCCGAGCGTCGCGCGTAATCCGGCGCCGCCGGCTCCGACGACAACGACATCGTAAGTGTGGTCAATGAATTCGTATGCGCTCATGCAGCGCCTCCGAACGCCACCTTCAGAACAGCAAAAATGCCTGCGGCCGCAACGACCGCGTGGATGAATGTGATCAGGACGAGTGTCAGGGTTTTGGAGCCGCCGTGGACGTAGTCTTCTACGACGACCCTTACGCCGAGTTGCGAGTGCCAGGTCGCCACGAGGATGAACAGGATGAGTAGCAGCGCGGTCCATGTTTGTGCCATCCAGCTCACGACGGTCACGTGCTCGAACGACGGCAACGATAGCAGCGAGACGACAAACCAGATCGTCAACGGCACCAGCGCGATGGAGGTCAGGCGCTGCAGCCACCAGTGATGCACGCCCTCTTTCGCGGAACCCGTGCCCAACACTTTACCGAGCGGACTGCGCAAGCTCATGACTGGTGCGCTCCCGGGCAGAAGGCCCAGTAAAGAAAACCGATCATCAGCAACACGCTCACGGCGCCGACGATCCAGGCACTGCGCTTCGATTGGTTGCGCTCCAGGCCGTGGCCCGTGTCCCAGATCAGGTGCCTCACACCGGCGACGAGGTGATAGGAGAACGTGAGCAGCAGCACAATGTAGAAAAGTTTAAATATCGGCAGCGCCAGAATGCCGATGGCGCGCGTGTACGCAGCCGCGCCGCTCGCGATCGCCATGAGCCAGTACACGAGGACGAGCAGTCCGATCGACAGCACCAGGCCGGTGATGCGGTTCGCGAAGGAAGTAAAGAGTGTGTAACGGAACATCCGGTACACGGAGAGATGGGGTGATAGCGGTCGTTGCGGCATAGATGGTTTGGCTTGTCGCGCGGTGAGGGGTGGCAGACGCCGTACGCGGTCCCTGCCGTGCGCGCTTTTCGGTTACTTTAGAAATCGATGCAGCGGCCCTTTTTTTCCCAGTCGCCGAACCGGGTGGGCTCGGGGCCGGTGGGGCCGCCGATCTCACGCGGTCGTGGCGAAGTATTCGGGTCGGTTGCGGAGTGCGCCGGCGCGGCTAGCGGCATCCCCGCTGGGGATTTCCTCGCTGACCGCTCGGTCATCGCGGGCGCGGGTTCTGGAGCAGCGGGAGGAAGAACGGCGTGCGGGGATTCGGCGTTCTTTTCGTCGCGGGTCGGCATTGGGTAATTGTGCCAGAAATCGGCTGTGGGGACCACCGGAAACCCGTGGAAAAACAAGGCGTAAGTCCTTGAGTGGATGAAACGCGGCGGGGTTGCCCGCATGATTGGACGGCGCGAGGCTACGCGCCCCGGGGCGGATGAGGACTCAATGAGTACGAACTGGAATTTAATTTCGCTGGGCGATTTGGGCGTGCTGCGGTTTCGCGGTGCGGACGCCGTGCGGTTTCTGCAAGGGCAGGTTTCGAATGATGTGGAGCGGCTCAGCGCAGAGCGCTCGCAGCTCGCGGGGTATCACAATCCCCAGGGGCGCACGATCGCGTTGCTCCGGCTCGTGCAGCTCGCGCCGGATGACGTGGTGGCGGTTTTGCCGCGGGAATTGATTGCGACCGTGGCGGGACGGCTGGGGAAGTTTGTGCTTCGGGCGAAGGTGAAGATTGCGGATGACTCTGCGGCGTGGCGGGTGGAGGGATTGGTGGCGCCGCGGGGGGCGGACGGGCGTGGGTCTGACAGGCATGCGGCCAGCGAGGCACGCGTGAAGGAGCCAACAGGTCCCGGTAAAGGTGGCGCGGTCGGCGCGGGTGTAACAGGCAAAGCGAGCGCTGACACCGCCGACGCCAGAGAGAATGCTGACACGACTGCGGCGTTCGAGGCGCGTGCGAAGAGTTGGGCAGCGACGCAGTTCGAACAGGCGCACGCAGTGGCGGCTACTGTGGGTGAGTTGAGTTCGGCTGCAGCGCAGCTGGAGGAAGCGGAGTCAGTGGTGCCACTTCCGCTGGCGTCCGCTTCGATGCTTCCTGAAGCTGTTCACGCGCAGGCGCTGTCCGGGGGGACCGTCATCGTGCGCGTGGGAGCGATGCCGGCGCGTTGGTTAGTGCTCTCCCCTGCTGGCGAGCCTGGGCTACTTGCGGGCTGCGATGCCGCCGGTCGGGATGTTTGGCGGCTGTTGGATATTGCGGACGGCGAGGCGCAGGTCTACGGGGGGACGTCCGAGGAGTTCGTCGCGCAGATGTTGAATCTCGATGCACTCGATGCGATCGCGTTCGATAAGGGATGTTACACAGGGCAGGAAGTTATCGCACGCGCGCACTATCGCGGGCGGGTAAAGCGGCGGCTGCAGCGGTTTGTGTCGCGTGGGGCGGCCACGCTGGCTGTTGGGGAGTCGGGGACGCTGGCGGATGGGCGCGGGTTTAAGGTTGTTGAGGCTGTGAGCCTGACGGATGGGCGGTGTGAGTTTTTGGCCGTGGCACCAATGGGGGCGGCGGCCGGTGCGGATGCGACGGATGCTCCCCAGGCAACACGCTCGGCGCCGATGATCGACGCCGAGGTGTTGACGCTTCCTTATCCGCTGCCGGAATAGCCTATTGACCTGACAGGCGCTTCGCGAACGAGACTGCGTACGCGGGTGAGCGGAACAGCAGGATGGGGTCGTTCGTGGGAGCGATGCCGTCAGCCATGATCAAGGGATCGAAGTTGATCTTCTCGCAGGCCTGACCCTTCTGGGGGGTGGCCTGCGAAATGGTCAGCGTGCCCGCGGTGAAATGCTTGCGGGTCTCGGGCCAGGGGATCGTCGGGTTGTCCATCGGGTCGCCGGGCTCACCTACGAAGACGATCATGTCCCACACGGCGGGGCCTTTCTTGGTCCGGTCGATCAGGTTCTTCTCGAGGAAGTCGTGAGGTGCAGCCTTCATCTCCGCCGGCGTCATCTCTTTCACGCCGTCTCGGGGGATAAAACGCCATTTCACAGGGTGCTCGACACCTTTGGCGTCCACAAACTTAAACGTGTGGATGCTGAAGTACGGCGTCTCGTAGTAGTTCGCCGTCGGGTTGTGATGGCTCGCGAGGTCGATCAACGGCTTCGCGTCAGGGTGGCTGGCGACATAGGCCTTCATCTTCTCGGGATCGGGCATGCCGGTCTTCGGGTCCGGCTTGGAGGCGTCGATCGCGTCCCTGAAGGAGGTCGGGGACGACGCCGCGAAGATCGGGACGTTGATCATGGTGATGTGCTGCAAGCCACCGCCTGTCAGGCGAAACTCAAGGGCCATGCCGCGTGGGGCTGGAGCCGCATCGGGTACATCGGGGTTACCACCGCCGAGCGAGAATCGGGCGACCACGGGAATGGTCTTACCGGTGAACAACGGAGAACGGCTGAGAGCCGCCGCGTCGGGGGTGCCGACAAACTCACCGGCCGCACACGTTCCCTTGATATGGTTTCTGCGCTGGCCGGGGTGCACGCCGAAGGTGCCTTCGAAAGACGCGATCATCTGTGAAGGTGTTACCTCGGCTGCTGCAGGCGCGGCGGGTGCGGCTCCGGCCAACATCGACGCCGTCGTCGCCGTCGCGGAAGCGAGGGCCAGAAAAACCAGCCGCGAGCCGCTGCGGAAGAGAGAAAAATTCATGAGGGGGGTCACTCCTTCGGACGGGATCGTGAACCTTTGAGGCAAACGATGCAATCCGATTCAATGGGATAATCGAACCACCTTTTGCACAGGTGGTGCGTGAGAAGAGACCTGCGCGCGGGGCAAAACATTGCACGCGTCGCGAACGATGGCCGGTCGCGGATCAGAGGTCGATGAGCTCGACTTCTTTGGAGTCGATGGGGCGCTCGAGAAAACGGGTGCCGATGCGGACGAAGCGCTCGACGGAATCGGTGGCGAGAAAGCGGATTGCGCAGGTGGCCGCGGGGCCCGAGAGGGAACCGCAATCTGTGGAGGCGTCGGGTCGCATCAGGGATTCGCGTTGCAACGTCTCGCGAACACTTTTTGCGGTGGTGGCGGCTGAGTCGACGATTTGGATGGCGGGGCCCACGGCGGCGCGGATGGCGCCGGCGAGCATGGGGAAGTGGGTGCATCCCAACACCAGGGTGTCGGGGGGCGCAGTCGTGTTGGGGGGCGCCGGTATGTCGGGACGCGCGAGCCTGTCGGGAGGCGTCAGCATGGCGGGCGACGACAGGGCATCGCGGG
>DATBCZ010000516.1:0-2870 GCA_036270175.1 Steroidobacteraceae bacterium
TAGCTGTGGCACTAGGAGCCGGCTGAGGTGGAACTCCTGCTACAAAACGTTCTGGTGGGCGTCGTCGTCGCGGGCTGCGTGGTTTTCAGCGCGTGGCGCCTGATGTCGCCCCGGCTGCGCTTAAAGACGCTCGACCTGGTGGGACCTGCGATGGGATTGATTGGCGCCAGCGGCCCGATCACGCGGTTGCGGGCAGATACTCTCGGCAAGCTCGTAACAGGCACTTGCAGCGCCTGCTCATCCAACAAGAGTGCCGTGCATCACCCAGGCAGACGCTAAGTCGCCCGCTTCCGCCCGGACTCAAACACCTGCCGAACCTCGCCGTTAACGATCCTCTCCTGGTAACTGCCGCGCGTATAAGTGGCCACAACCCGCCGCCAGAAACTCACCGCCCCCGCATTGCGCAGATACTCCGTAATCTCCCAGCGCCCCGCGAACCGACTGAGAATGAGCGGCACGGCCGTCTGTCCGATCCCTAAACGACGGCGCGTGCGCGCAATGAAAAACTCCGCCATCCGATAATCGATGCGCGGTTTTGCCGCGGAGGGCGCCGCGCGAGCCACCATCGCGAACCCAACGGGCTCCGCGGCCTTCAGGATGATGAGTGGAAATGCATTGGGATCACCGAACCAGCGCAGGATCTGATCCGGCTCACGATGGCCCACTTCGCCCAGCACGGGAAACACCCCGGTATCGGGCGCGAGGTCATCGAGGTAATCGCGATAAACGCCCTGGATCCAGCGGCGATCATCTAAGGCTCGGGCGTCACGAACACTTACTGTTACGGCCATGATGCGCAGGCTCGTCGGAAACAACACGGCCCAGACAGTTCGCTCACGCGATCCGTCCGGGCCGTGTTTCAGCCTTAGGCTAAGGAGTCATCCTTCGAGGGACTCGAAGGACTACCCCATCAGCGGCTTACTGCTTCGGCGGAGCGGCGGGAGCCGCAGTGTCAGCAGGAGGCGGCGTCGCGTCGGCAGGAGCGGCCGGAGCAGCCGCATCCGCAGGGGCAGCCGGCGCGTCAGCAGCCGGAGCAGGCGGCGTGGCGTCGGTGGCGGCCGGCGGAGTGGCAGCGGGTTCGGTGCTGGCGGCTTCCTGCTTCGCGCAGGCCGTCAGCATCAGCGCCGCAACGAGTGCGCTAAGAGCAAGTTTAGTGTTCATCGATCGGTACCCCGAAGAGAAGCAAGAGTGGTGAGAAAACCAGACGAACGAGTTTTTGTCGTTCCGCGAGTCCTTCACGGGTCGCGCTGCCAAATTCTATAGAGTCCCTACGAGTTTTGAAACAGCTTGGGCATAGGTTGTCTCGTCCATACGACAGCGAGGATGCAACTAAATGTACATGGGCGGTACTCTTGCCGGCGTCGTTTTACAATCTTTTGCCTGCGAGCCACGGGAGTTGAAGCATGTCCGATCCGACGCGCCCGGTTGAATTGAGCCTGGAATTGGCCTCGGAGCTGTCAGCCGAGCTCGAAACCTCCTTTGGCCCATACCTGGCGACCGTGGGAGCCCGCACCGCGCGTGCGCTCGAGACTTGTGGTTACTCCGCGCTGCTGGTGCACTCGGGGTCGCTCCTCACCGTCTTCGAGGATGACCGGACCTATCCGTTCGAGGCCCACGCGCCATTCAAGGTGTGGACGCCGCTCGGCGACGTGCCGGACTGCTTCGTGTATTTCGAGCCGGCGCGGGCGCCCGTGCTCGTTTTTCACCGGCCCACGGACTTCTGGTACAAAGCCGCCGATCTGCCGAGAGCCTATTGGACGAGGCATTTCGACATCCGCCCGGCCCCCGACCTCGCCGCCGCGCGCGCGCACCTGCCGCATGACCTCGGTACGGTCGCCTACATCGGCGACGATTTCAGGGAGCTCGCGAGTTGGGGCGTAGGCGCGGTAAACCCGCGCAATCTCATGCGCCACTTGGACTATGGTCGCGCCGCGAAGACCCCTTACGAGCTGGCCTGCATGCGTGAAGCGAGCCGGTTGGGCGTAAGCGGTCATCGCGCCGCCGCGCGGGCCTTCACCGAAGGCGCGTCCGAATTCGAAATCGAGCTCGAATTCATGAAGGCGTGCGGGCTGCGCGAGCAGGAGCTGCCCTACAACCCCATCATCGCGTTGAATGAGGGCGGCGCGGTGCTCCACTACCAGCTGTTGGAGAAGCAGGCGCCGACCGAGCGTTATTCACTGTTGATCGATGCTGGCGCGGAGTTTGGTGGCTACGCCAGCGATATCACCCGCACGCACGCGCTTCGGGAGGGAGACTTCGCAACGCTCATCCAAAAGATCGACGAGATGCAGCAGACGATCTGCGCCGGCTTACGCGCGGGCGTGGACTGGCGCGACGTTCACCTGCGCACGCACGCCCTGACCGGTAAGTTGCTTCGTGATGCCGACATCATCAGCTGCGATGCCGATGAGGCGGTTGCGAGCGGTGTCACGAGCGTGTTTCTTCCACACGGCATCGGGCATCTCCTCGGACTCGAAGTCCACGACGCCGGTGGCTTCATGGAGAGCCCGGAAGGGGGCGACATCCCCCGCCCCGAGGGACACCCGTTTCTGCGGCTCACACGCGTGCTGCAGCAGGGCTTCGTCGTCACCGTGGAGCCGGGAATCTACTTCATCGATCAGTTGTTGGATGCTGCCCGGGCGGATGCCCGGGGCAGCAAGATCAACTGGTCACGCGTGGCGAGCCTGCGCAAATTCGGTGGCATCCGCATCGAGGACAATGTCGCGATCACGGACACCGGCTGCGACAACCTAACCCGTGAGGCGTTCAGACGGGTGGCCGACGCGTGAGCCCGGATCTTCCTCGCGAGCTTTTTTGCCCCGCGGGCACCTGAGTCGGATCTTGCTCGCGAGCTTCAGCGCTTCGCCAAC
>DATBCZ010000517.1:0-2592 GCA_036270175.1 Steroidobacteraceae bacterium
CCGGTTCAGATCAAGGACGGGTTTCACTTTGGAGATCATTTGCACGGCAGTGATGCGGGGTATGCGGCCATGGCGGCTGCCATCGACCTGTCGTTGTTCAAATGAGCCTGCGGAGGCTTGGAGCCTGCCTGAGTAATGCTCGCCTACTGCGGCCGCCCCTGATCGGCATCTTTCTGCGATCGTTTCCCTTACATATGCGTCGGCTATGCGCGGGAAACGATCGCAGAAAGATGCTCGATCAGGGTCGCCCTCGCTACGGCGAGCATTACTCAGGCAGGCTCCTGGTCCCACTGTCGCTGCTCGGCGCGACGCTGTGGACCGCAGTCCTGCCTGTTGCAGATAGCTTCGCGGCGACTCCCGCGCCGCCGCCGCCCAAAACGCTTCTCAACAGTGGCGATCCCACCCTGGCCCTGACACCGCCGTTGCGCGGCGCCAGGGCGGCTCCGCCCGGATCCGCGCCTCCCAATCCCGAGCCGCGCAATATCGAAGGCGTCTGGTGGCTGGAGGGCTACGAGTACATGCTCGGGCCGGAGCCCGGTGTCCCACCGCCCTTGAAACCGGAATACATGCGGGTGCTCGAACGGCGTATTCGCGCCAAGAACGCCGGTGCTCCCGAAGCGGACGCCTCCACGCAGTGTCTGCCGCATGGCATGCCCAGGCTGATGGAGAGTCCCTATCCCATCGAGATCGTGCAAACAGCCGGCCGCATCACCTTCCTGCACGAAGTGGCGCATAACGTGCGCCGCATCTGGTTGAACCGAGCTCATCCCAACCCTCCACGGCCGACTTTCCTGGGAGACTCGATCGGCCGTTGGGAGGGCGATACGCTGGTCGTGGACACGGTCGGGTTGAATGATCGTACCTTCATCGACGATGAGGGCAGTAGCCATTCGACTCAACTGCACACCGTCGAGCGTTACCGGAAGATCGACGGTGGCGCCAAGCTCGAGCTCATCATGACGGTCGAGGACCCGGTCACCCTGGAGCATCCGTACAGCTATCGGCGGATCTATCACTGGCGCCCGGACGTTCGGCCGCAGGAGTACATCTGTGAAGAAAACAACCGCAATGCGCCGGTTAATGGCGTGACCATCGCCAAATGACACGCAGTGTCGCCACGTGGTTGATGGTCGCGGTCCTGGCGGCGCCAGCACTCACGCGCGCGGGTGAGCCGGATTTGACGGGTGTCTGGCTCATCGTGAAGCCGCCCACCACACTGAAGACGGTGGCGGGTGCCCGTCCCCCGCTGAACCCGAGCGGCGCTGCGCTTTACGAGCAACATCTGGCCGCCGCCGCTCACGGCGATCGGACGTTTGATGGCACGGGCAAGTGCCTTCCTCCGGGGTTGCCCCGTCTCATGCTGGTGAATGAGCCCTTCGAGATCATGCAACGCGATAAGGCCGTGTACTTCCTACATGAGCTCAATCGTCTGCCGCGCCGTGCCTATTTTGGCGAAGCGCTGCCCGCCGACGCCGATCCGATGTACCTCGGGTATTCGGTGGCCCGTTGGGACGGCGCGACGCTCGTGATCGAGTCGGCGGGATTCCGGGAAGGCACGCTCCTGGATTATTCCGGGCTGCCGCACTCCGAGTCCCTCCATCTGACCGAGCGATACCAACTCGACAAGGATGGCCGGACGCTGCATGCCCGCTTCACGATCGATGACCCGAAGATGTTTACCCGGCCCTGGGATGCAAAAGCCGACTACGTCAGGCGTCCGGGGTATGAAATTCCCGAGCAGGTCTGCGCGGACACGCAGCCACCGAACCACGGGGAATAGGCGGCCCGCCGCCGCATGACAGGTCGCCCGGAACGTACGGCGATTGCAAGACCACTGTCTTGCACGCCGCACGCACCGTGCTGGTGCGGCGCCGTTCGCGGACTGACTTGTTGCTATTGTCAGACAGGCAATTCAGCGCCGTTTCAATGTTGACAAGCTCGAAGGTCGGCGCGCATAGTCCCTCACGATTTGTAAAGCATGCTTAGAATCTGCTAAGCATGCTTTACATGAAAAGAGGGGGGATACAGCGTGAATGAATTCACTTCGCGGCTGTTGTCGCATGCCGTTTACCAACAGGCCCTAGCGGCCTGCTGTATGACTGTGTACGCGTACGCCGCCTACCCCAAATCACCCGTTACGAGCGATCAGTTAGATGCTTAACGCCGTCTGGCTCCAGGGGCGCGCGCCCGGTTAACCAGTAATTCGTAGATATAGAGGGGGGGTTCATGACCACGCAGAGTGTGGCGGCGTCGCCGCGTCCGAATTCAGCTAGTGTCTCGCGTTATTTAATTTCCGCCGCAGTGGCTGCCGCAATCGCCGGTAGCGCATTACCTCAACGCGCAATTGCCGCCGACGAGGAAGACAACACAGTCCAGGAAGTCGTAGTCACCGGGTCGCGCATTCAACGCAGCCGCGACCTCTCGGCTCCCAGCCCGGTCGTCACCGTTGGGAAAGACGCGTTCGAGCAAACCGCGCAGACCGGTGCCGAGGCTGTCCTCAACCAGATGCCGCAGTTCGTACCCATCAACACGCAGTTCACCTCCAGCATTCAAGGCAGCGCGACCAGCAACCCGGGCGCGGCAACACTGAAC
>DATBCZ010000518.1:0-6334 GCA_036270175.1 Steroidobacteraceae bacterium
GAATTCGTCGTTGTGGTTCTCGGAGCCGTTGAACATCAGGTGTTCGAAGAGGTGCGCGAAGCCGGTGCGGCCGGGGTGCTCGTCTTTGCTGCCGACGTGGTACCAGACATCTACCGCTACGATCGGGGCCTTGTGGTCCTCGTGGACGATTAGGGTCAGGCCGTTGGGGAGGGTGTATTTTTGGTAGGGGATGTCGACGTCGGGGAGCGGTGCGGGGGTGGCGGGTGTCGCGAGAGCCCGGGCGGGGCGCGCGGTAGACGCGGCAGGCGCGGATGGTTTGTCGGGCGCGGTAGGCGCAGCGGGCGTGGATGCCGATTGCGCGACTGGCGCGACGGTGGCGAGCAACACGAGACTCGAAAAGGCGGCTAGAAGCGCGGTGCGCATCGAGATGTCCTTGGTGGTGACGACGGGCGCAGGCGGCGAGGATACCCGGGTCGGCGCTGTGCCGCAGCGCCTCATCCCGGTAGGGAACTCGTCGGCGTCGCGCCTGGTGGCTCGTGCGAACGAATGCGGCGCTGTTGCTCTATGAGCTCAAGCAGCGAGTTCATCTGCGCGGACGCAGCATCGCTATCAAACATCATGCGCTCGCCTGGCAGCGCCAGAAAATCGACCGGCGTGGGCGATTGGTCGACGGCAAGATCGGCGTCGCGGTGGCCTGCGTGACGCGAGGGGTCGGCGGCTCTTGCGGTTAGACGTGCGATTCGCACAGGTTCGCTCGCACGGCAGAGCACCTGCGTTACGTGGACGTTTTCGACGACGGGTGGAATCCAGGCGAGCAGCTCAGGTTCGTGCTGACCTGGCCTGAAGTTCCCTTCCAGAATGAGGTCGACCCCGGCATGCAGAAGGTCGCGCGCCAGGGCAAACATCACCGCGAAGCTCGCATCGCTCAAGCGCCGCGATTCGGCGCGATCGGCCGCGCCGATCACATCGAGGAGGGGTTCTTTGATGGTGTCCTTGCAAATGAGCGGCACGCCGAAATGCAGCGCAAGTGTGCGAGCCAGCGTGGACTTGCCCGTGCCGGGGAGGCCTGTGATGAGAATGAGGTGAGCTTGGCGCACCTGGGTGAGTGTGCCACTCTTTAGACCTCGTGCCACATCAGGCTCGGCGCCAACGCTCACCCCATGAAACCTGAAAAACAAACTCTCCAGTTCCGCGGTCGCATTATTACGGTCACCACCGACGAGGTCGTGCTGCCGAATGGCTATCGGGCCGAGCTGGAGGTGGTCCATCATCCAGGAGGCGCCGCGGTGGTGGCCATCGATGCGCAGGAGCGAGTGTGCTTGCTGCGGCAATATCGTTACGTGGCGGAGGGCTGGATCTGGGAACTCCCGGCGGGGAAGCTGGAGCCCAATGAGCCGCCTCTCATCACCGCGCAGCGTGAGCTCGTCGAGGAGGCGGGTGTTAGCGCTCAGCATTGGGAAAGCCTGGAGAGTTACTTCAGCTCGCCCGGGATCTTCACCGAGGTATTGCATCTATATCTCGCGACTGGAATCGAACCGGCGGTGGCGGCGCTGGAGAGCGCTGAGGTCATCGAGGTTCACTGGATGCCGTTCGCGGAAGCGTATGAGTGGGCAGTGAGTGGCAAGATCCGCGACGGCAAGACCGCCATCGGACTCATGCGCGCACAACACGTCCGCGCGACGCAGAAGGCCCTTGCAGGGTGCAACCCCAGGAAGTTGCCTTAATACACCTCGGTCTTGACATAACTTCTGCTGTGTTGAATCACATCCTGACATTTCGTGACGTGCTTCGCAGAACGGGCGACAATGGCACGACTAACGTATGCATGTCGGGAAGGAGCGACAAGCTACTCAACATATTCCATGGACACTTCAAGAAAAAAATCGTTCGACAGTAGCCGTCACGAGACGACGGGCCAGACGCCTGGCCAAAAGATAGACAATAACGAGCGACGGCGGATCGGGAGGATTGTTCACGACGAGCGCGGCAACGCGAGTCTCGCCTGGTGGGACGCGCCGGCGGATTACCGCAGGCCGGTGCTCGAAATTGAATCCGAGTCGAGCGGTCTGGCGATTCAGAAAGCACCGCGGACGTTTGATCCCTATGCTTGTGCTACGCCGGCCGAGAAGAAGAAGACAGCGGCAGCCGGGCCCCGCAAGGACCTGCGTAAGTTGTCGGAGTGGATCAAGATGATGCGCGACTTGGAAGAGCGCAAGCGCCGGGGCGAAGTGGAGTAAGCCTGCGAGGGCGCCGCCCGGGCATACGCGGTCGCGCACCAACCTGCCCTACTCGGACCTCTCGATATGCGCCACCTTGCGCGCATTCGTGAGGCGGTAGAACCGCCGCAGCTCCGCGAGTACCTCGCCGCTGGAGTCGCCGCGGGCGCCGCGTAGCGAGTGCTCGAGACGGCGGCAGAACTTCTCGGCATAGCGGCTGGCGTCGCGATAGAGATTCTCCCGCCCGCGAGCCAGGCGTGAGTCGATCCGCGTGCGCTCGAATAACAAACTCAGCAGTTCCGCGGGAAAGCGTCCCGGCAGTTGCTCCCGCATGAGCCAGTAGCTCGCCACATACTTGTCGACTTCGGCCTGCATTTCGAGCTCGAGCAACGACACCGGCCGGTCATGGCCGGCATTCCAGGCGAGGTAGAGAAAGTGGCTCACGCCTTCGAGCGCGGTCCAGTAATCCGCGACGTTGCCGTCGTGCAGCCGGACCATTGGATCCGCGATGGCTAATCGCTTCAGCAACTCGGGATCGAGATACAGCGACACGCCAACTTCCCCGTCACTCTCACCGGCCGACTCGGAGACGAGGAGTTCCTCATCCGCCTCACCGGAGCGGGCCGCGGCGGGCAGGCGGCCACGATCGGTCACCAGGAAGTCATATACGTCGTGAGAGATGCTCACATCGTAAATGCCGCTGATCAGGTCCTGGAGTCGGGTCAGTAACATACCGTCAGTGGGCGAACGCGGTGCCACCAGTGGCGGTGGGCTCCACGCCGAGACGCTTCAGGATGTCGTAGGAGCGCCGGCTACCAGTCTTCAGCCAGATCTCGTACAGCCGCAGAATGTCCTTGTCCGAGTGGGTGTAGGAGGTCTCGCTGACTTCGTTCAACGCATCGACCATCGGTTGGAAGTTCTGCGACAGCTCGCTGAATACCTGGCCGAGAACCCGCGCTTTGCCTCGGGACATCGTGTCGGCGAGGGAAGCGTACGCCCGACCACCCATGGCGATGTGATAGTCGATGTCGATCAGCTTGCGCGCGAAGCTCTGCGCGAAGAACCCCGCGATGAAGAGCGAGACATCACCCAGACGCTGCAGGCCGCGGTTGCGATCCCCGGCGGAGCGTGCCTCTAGAGCTTCGGAGAGCATGACCACAAGGGGTTTAAGGCGTGTGCCCTCTGACGTAGTGTCATAGAGCGCCTCGGAGCGTGAGAACAACGTGAGCAGATTGACGACGTAATGCTCGGTCTGATCCTCGACGGAGAGTTGCCTCTTCTCGAGCGCGCCATGGAGGGCGTCCTTGAAGAACTCCCGCAGGTTCGCGACCGGCAGTACGCGTTTCGAGGCTTGACCTTCGTGCATGGTTAAGAACCTCCTCAAAGAGCTTGTCTCGCAAGCCCCTCTAATACTAGAACGGCGTTGGCGGCTGAAAGTTCAGCGCGATGTGTCCCCTATTTGCGTGATGGACCGCACCGAACACGAGCGAAATTTACTCATGTTTGAAAATTTGGGGGCTAAAGCCACGTTTCATGATTAGCAGCGGAACCGGTAGACTGCTAACACGCATGGCTCAAGCGCTCCAAACTGCGAACCGCGCCACTTTCCTGGGCTTCTCCCGCTATCACTGGCTGGTCATCGCCGCAGGGTGGGCGGGATGGGGCTTCGACGTCTTCGACGCCCTCCTCTTCAATTTCGTCGCTCCCAACTGTGTGCCCGTTCTGCTGCACATGCCATTCGGCGCTCCAGAAGCGCGGGCGGCCACGGTGTTCTGGACGGGTGCGATCACGTCCATTTTGCTGGTCGGTTGGGCGGTGGGAGGTGTGTTATTTGGGTGGGTCGCCGATCGCATCGGGCGTAAGCGAGCACTGTTCGCCACCATAACGATCTACGCCGTAGGGACCGCGCTGTGCGCGTTCGCAACGAACATCTGGGAATTGATTATCTTCCGGGCAATCGCCAGTCTCGGAATTGGTGGTGAGTGGGGGATCGGAGCGGCGCTCGTGGCCGAGGCAGTGCCTGAAAGCCGGCGAGTTGAAGCTGGCGTGTTCCTGCAGACGTCGTCCCCTCTCGGCCTCGTATTGGCAAGCTTCGTGAACTACCAGATTGCCGGCGTCTGGTTCGCCGGGTCGCCCGAGACCTCGTGGCGCTATGTGTTCCTCGCGGGCCTCGTCCCAGTGGTCATGGCGTTCGTCGTTCGCGTCTTCATACGCGAGAGCGAGCAGTGGACGCCCGGCCTTGCGAAGGCAACACGGCCCGCACCCCGCGAGTTATTCCGACCAGACCTGATCAAGAGGACGGTCAGCGGGATCCTCGTTGCGGTCACCGCGGTTCTGAGTTGGTGGGCATGTAACGCGTTCCTACCCATTCTCGGCGGAACTCTCGCCACCGATCACGCGACCCAGATGCACCTAACGTCCGACGCCACGCGACTTCTGGTGGAGGCGTGGAAAGCCAAAGCCTCCAACGCGTTCAACATCGGCGGACTCCTCGGCGCGCTTGCCGCCATACCGTTGGCGCGATTGCTCGGTCGCAGACGCATGTTCGTCGTGTACTTTGTATTCGCGGCGGCCGCCCTATTCTCGACGTTTGGGCTGGAGCTCGAGCCACAGGCCCGGCTGCTGATGTTGTATGCCGTCGGGGCCGGGGTCTACGGAGTCTTTGGGACTTTCCCGTTCTATCTCCCGGAGTTGTTCCCGACACGACTGCGCGCTACGGGGGCGGGGCTCTGCTACAACATTGGGCGCGTGTTCGCTGCGGCGGGCCCGTTCGTGGTGGGGACCATCTCGGCTGCGGCGGGTGGGTCGAGCGCGGTGATCATTCACACCTTGTTCTGGATTGGAGTCATTCCGCTCGCCGCGGCTATCAGCGCGCCCTTCCTCATCGTCGAGACTCGCGGCGAAGCGCTTCCTGGCTGAGTAGCCTGTCGGACGAAGGGGCGGCTCGAAACCCTCCGGATTTCCGCCCGCCCGAGCAGACAAATCATTCTGAGCGGATTTTACCGTCAAGACAGGAGACTAGCGCCTCCCGCAGTGTTTGTGCCGTCAGAACGCGCTCCGCCAGGACGTCCAGTTGCGATTCTTGCGCGGTACTGACGCAAGCCTGCTCTGCCTCAGAAAGGGGCCCGAAGCGACAGGTCAATTGCTTGAGAAGAACAGCCACCCTGCCCTCGGCCTTACCTTCCGCCCGACCCTCTGCTTTCCCCTCCCCGAAATAGCGGCGGGCAAAGTCGCTCTGGTATTCGAATCCGAGTGAGTTCATGGTGACCTCGAGCACCTGCGGGGCGCTCTCCGAGAGGGCAATCAGGATGAGGTCCAAGTATAACCGGGAGCACTCAGCGCTTGCACCGGCGCTCGCGAGTATCGCGGTAGGGCTTGTCATGGTCGTACGCCAATTGCACTTCCACGATGACGCCCAGCACCTTGTTGGAGCCCTGAAGCAGGATTAGCACGAGGTCGGCGCGGTATTCGGTGGGGCTGAGGTTGGACAGGTCCGTGGACTCAATGCGGACTTCGTCGTGATCGGGCAATTGCACATTGAGCCTGCGCAGGAGATCGGCCGCGGAGTCGAAACGGTTACGGAAGAGGAGGACTAAGAGCTCGTGCAGGTAGGACGCCATGCAAGCAGATTAGGCCGGCACGACTGTTGTGAACAGCCTCCATAATTGGTGTGAACATCGAGAAATAGCTCCAATTCCCGACGTGTCAGTTGGAGAATTCGCGTCGTCGACCACGCTTATCCGCGCGGTTGAAGCGCCGGAGGAACCGCGCGGCGGCGGCGCGCCGTTGCTCCTGGACCGCGTCATTAGACGCCGAGGAATTCGGCAAGCTGGGTGCAATTCGTGACGACAATGTCGGCGGGCGCGATGGTGTCCGGCCACTGTTGATCGAATCGATTTACCCAGGCGGAGCGGAGGCCCGCAGCCCGTGCGGCTTCGACGTCGAGCCATGGGTCGTCCCCGACGTAGACGATCTCATTGCGCTCGACTCGTAGCTCCTCAGCGAGGCGCTCGAAGCAAAGGGGGTGAGGCTTTCCCACGCCGAGTTGCCGAGCGTTCAACGACAGCACGAAGAATTCCGACAGGCCGATGCGGTCGAGGTCGGCATTGCCGTTGCTGAAGGTGGCGAGAAAGTATCGGGGCCGGAGTCTTTCCAAC
>DATBCZ010000519.1:0-3720 GCA_036270175.1 Steroidobacteraceae bacterium
GATTCGTATCGCTTTGTCAGGTGTTCGGTCTTGATCATAAGGATTTGGTCTAGATAAAAGGTCCGTACAAAAGTTCCCTGCGCCGTGCGGGCGCGGAATTTTGGACGGGGCCGATGGAGGATTCAAGCCGTGTCGATTCGATCAGGGGTCCTGGTGACTTCAGCTTTCAGTTGTCTTTCGCCTCGTGGTGAAATTCTTTCGTAATATCCGACTGTTAAGGTGCTTACCTGAGGTGATTAACAAAGAGGACGCGCGGGCCGCGTCATCATTCCGCCATGGGACCGTCACAGACGCGTCAATCCCACGCGGCACACTGCGTGCTACCTGATCCTTAACCGGATCATTGAGCCACAGGCTCGAAGTGAGTGCACGCATGCATTCGATCGGCTTCGCGGTCACGTCTCCATCCTGGCATGCCGACGACGTGCTGTCGGTCCATAACGAGCTCGAGCGGGGTGCTCCCTTCTGCTCGAATCCGTCTTGCGATCTGCACGTCCGGCTGATCGACCTGCAGGTCGAAAGTGGCGGGAACTGGGCGTCGCTGCCCGACGGTAGAGTCTTCGGTCGCGGCCGCTACGGCACCCGGATGTTGTGTGACGCGTGCGGGACCCGACGCGGACCGGTACGGCTCGACACCCGGTTGCGACTCGCGCGCTAACGGAGCGCTTCTGGTCTAGCCAGTAAAGCGACCCCGCGACCGCCAGTATAGAATTGAGAGGGCGCCTCCCAGCATCCCCCCGAGGTGGGCGAAATGCGCCACGCCGGGCTGCACCCCGGTCACCCCGAACACGAGCTCGACACCGCCGTAGATCGTCACGAAGAGCCAGGCGGGCATTGGTATGGGCGGGAACAGCAGCATCAGGCGTTGCTTCGGGAAATACCACGCGAACGCGAGCAGCAGACCAAACACCCCGCCCGAGGCGCCGACTACTGGTGCTCCGGCGTCCGTCGCATTTTGCACTACGAGTTCCGTGGCGGCGGCGGTCAAAACACACGCCGTGTAGTAGAACGCGAACCGACGGCCTCCCCAGAACATCTCCAGCGGAGCGCCGAACATATACAGCGCGAACATGTTGAAGAAGATGTGCGCGAAGCCCCCGTGCAAAAAACCATAGGTCAGTAGCTGCCAGGGCTCAAAGTAGGGGGCGCCCGTCGGCCACAGCGCAAACAGGTCATCCAGTGCAGTCCCCGTCACCTGCTGCAGCAGGAACACGACGACATTGGCGATGATGATGGCCCGGGTGACGGGCGGTAATGCGAGCATCGCGGCAGTTTACCGGGGCTCGATCCATCGCTGTAGAAAAACGAGATCGAGCCAGCGGTCGAACTTGTGCCCGACCTCGCGCAGGTGGCCGCTCTTCTCGAATCCGAGCCGCTCGTGAAAGCGGATCGAGGCCTCATTGGCAGCATCCACTCCCGCGATCATCACGTGCTTGCCCAACGCGGCGGCGCGTGGAAACAGGGCTTGCACCAATTCCTTGCCAACCCCCCGGCCGCGGGTGTCGGAGCGAACGTGTACCGAGTGCTCGACCGTGAACCGATAGCCCGGCCACGTGCGGAAATCGCCGAAGGTGGAAAAGCCGAGTACGCCAGACTCGTCGGCCGCGATGAGCACCGGATATCCCATGGCGACCCGCGCGCGCCACCATTCTTTGCGGTCTTGCAGGGTCACGGGAGTATAGGAATAGATCGCCGTCGATGTAGCGATCACGTCGTTGTAGATGGCGAGCAGGCCGGGCAGATCGGCCTCGCCGGCGTCACGGATGTCCATGGGCTGGAACTATCCGCAGATTGCCGGGGAAATTCAACACGAGGCTCCTAGGCGATGGCGCGGATCTCGTCGCTCAAAAAGCGGACCAATGGCGCCGAGGCACTGTGCGCGGCGTTGAACCGCAACCATTGACTGCACCCCTGTGAGGCGGAGAACAATGAGCCTTTCGCGAGGAGGATCGATTTCTCCCGGGCGCGTCGCACGAGCTCGTCCACTGGAGTGCTGTCAGGGAGTCGGCCCCAGAGAAACATGCCTTCGCCGACGCCACTGTCGAATGAGATTCCCGCGGATTCGAGCGCGGCTCGTGCGTCCCTGCGCATGCGTGCGAGCCGTGTGCGCACCTGGTCAACGTGACGTTTGTAGCGACCGCTATCGAGTACTTCCGACACAAAGCACTCCAGCAGCGCCGATCCGGACAGCACGGAAAGTACCTTACGCTCCACGAGCTGCGTGACGAGAGCGAAGTCAGCTGCCACGAATCCAACCCGCAGGGAAGGACCGATGAGCTTCGTGTAGCTACCGACGTAGATTACGTGGCGTAGTCCATCGATCTGCGCCAGCCGCACGCCGGCGCCCTCGTAGAGGTCACCATAAACATCGTCCTCGACCACGGCAAACCCGAACTGCTCGGCGAGTGTCAGAACGCGATGGCAGTTGGCCGGCTCGGCGCTCGTGCCGGTCGGGTTATGCAGCAGTGTCTGGGTAAAGAACACCCGCGGCCGATGGGCGCGGCACGCGGCTTCGAGCGCCTCCAGATCCGGCCCGTCGGGTCGCCGGGGGATCGGAATGAGACGCACGTGATGTGAGCGCAGCTGCTCGAAGAGCACGAAGTAGCCAGGATCCTCGACCAACACCGTGTCGCCCGGTGTGAGCAGGATCCGTGCGAGAAGGTCGAATGCCTGTGACGCGCCGAAGGTTGTCACGATGTTGGCCGCGCTCGCGGCGATTCCATGTTGAGCGAGACGGCTTGCGACCTGTTCCCGCAGCTCCAGCAATCCTTGTGGTGGGCAGGGTTGCCACGCCTGCGAGCGTCGTCCGCGCGAGAGGCGCGTCAGGATGCTGCTCGGCGCGGCCTCCAGGAGCCAGTTCTCCGGGAGAAATCCGGAGCCCGCGGCAATCAGCTCAGCCGATTGCGACAGCGACAGGCGCGCCAGGGCCAACGCATCGGAACCCGTGTCGGGCAGCGCTTCAATGGCCGCAAGCGGTGTCGCAGGCCGCTGCCTCGTCACGAAGAAACCACGCCCGGCATGGGATTCGATGAGTCCCCGCGCGACGAGGCGGTCGTACGCATCGACGACCGTAAAGGGGCTCGCGCCAACGAGTTTTGCGAGCTTACGGATCGAAGGCAGGCGGGCGCCGGCGGAGAGCTGGCCGTGTTGGACCAGCTTGGTGATGCGCTCGGCGATCTGGTCCACCAGCGGAATTGAGGATTCGCGCGATAGCTCGAACACTTGTGATCACCTTACCAACGCGACGACCCGAGTGAGCGCGCAACGCGCGCGCAGCGAGGGCTTCTCGCGCTGGTTATTTTATAACACCATGATGACGCCTGTCGCGGCTAGCGCAACGGCCATCGCAGCATTGAACCCCATGCGGCTGGCCGGGCGCTCGAGGAATCTGCGCAGCGAGCTGCCGAAGAGCGCCCAGACGGCAATACAGGGGAAGTTCATCACGACCATGATGCCGAGCATGTAGGCGGATGCCGCGAGCACTCCCAGCTCGCGCGGCAGAAAAACCGACGCCGCCGTAATGGTCATGACCCACGCTTTCGGGTTGAGGAATTGACAGAGCGCGGCCTCCAGGAAGGTGACAGGCCGGGTGGAGACACCGCTTTTCGCAGGCCCGGAGCCCAACATCCGCACTCCCAGGTAGAGCAGGTAGAGCGCACCAATCCAACGGAGGGCGGTTTGCAGATCGGGCCAGCGCGCGAAAATGGCACCCAGGCCTGC
>DATBCZ010000520.1:0-8483 GCA_036270175.1 Steroidobacteraceae bacterium
CAAAACCGATATCGCGGCTATCAACGACCTGGTCGCGGCGACGCTGAGCTACGCGATCCTGGAACGCGCCGATGTCACACTCAACGTCAACTCTCATAATTTCACCGCGCTCATTCCCGCGATCGCCGAATCCGTAGCACACGATGCGCGCCCGGACCTCCAGATCAGCGCCGACGTTCAAAGTGACGCCGCCGCCGTCCGCTGCGACGTACACCTCATCGAAACAGTGCTCAGAAACCTTCTCTACAACGCCACCCGGTACGCGAAGCACTCGATCAAGGTGGCTTTCACATCGTATGACGGGGTGAATCGCCTGCTGGTGGACGACGATGGGCCGGGGATTCCGCCAGCGGATCGCAGCCGCGTGTTTGAATCATTCGTGCAACTCGAGCGCACCGCGGGCCGCAAGGCCGGCTTCGGTCTCGGCCTCGCGATCGTCAAGCGCGCGATCGAATGGCACGGCGGCGAAGTCTCGGTCGTGGAGTCACCGCTCGGCGGTGCCCGCTTCTGTGTCACGTGGCCGGCGATCGTTTAACCCGGTGCGCAGCCGCAGATTCCCCATAACGGCAGCAGGCCGTACAGAATGAGGTTCACCAACAGTTGGTTTGTTGCGGTCATGGCGTGATGATTCCAGGCGGCGCTTAGGAAGCGCTCAACGCCACACGCATTTGCCAGCGCCGATGCAACCACAATGTGCCGATCGAGAGCGCCAGCGCCGCTCCGAAACCCGCGGCCAGTGAAATAATTGGAGCCCCGGCGCGAACCGCGAGAGTGTAGAGGCCGACCATCACGAGCATGGCCGCGTTTTCCGCGAGATTCTGCACGGCGATGGCGTGTCCCGTGCCCACCGTCCTATGACCGCGCTCCTGTAGCAACGCGTTTAGCGGCACGACAAAGAAGCCGCCACAGGCGCCGATGACGACCATTATGGTGTAGGCCATCGGCAAGTGGGTTGTAAAGGCAAGCACACACACCGCCACACCGAGGAGCACTCCGGCAGGCAGCGCGCGCTCGGCTTTATCGAGAGTGACATACTTTCCCGCCAGTCCCGCGCCGATGACGATACCCACCGCCACGACCGCATTGAGATAAGCCGGCGTGCTGTTATCGGTGAGACCTAACGCCACCGGCACCCACGCCACCAGGAGAAACCGGAGCGTGGAGCCCGCGGCCCAGAACAGACTGGTGCCGGTCATGGAGAAGCGTGTATCCGGATTGCGGACGAGGGCTACGGTTGCTTTCGCAAAATCGCGGAACACTTCGGTCACCGAGAATGAAGCGAGCCGGTGAGCAGGCGGCAGGCGCGGAATGAGCAGATTTGCGGCAGCCGCGACACCGTAGCAGACCGTCACCAGGGCGAGTGCACCCGACACGCTCCAGTCCGACAGGGCGCCGCCGGCAATCGCGCCTGCGAGAATCGCCGCGATGGTCGAAGATTCGATCAGGCTGTTGGCTTTCACCAGGTTTTCCTTGCTGGTGAGCTCCGACAGAATGCCGTACTTCGCCGGCGAGTAGGCCGCCGCGCCGGCGCCGACGAGGCCGTAGGCCAGGAAGGGGTTCACGCCAACACAGATCCCAAGCGCGCCAACGAGCTTCAGCCCGTTGGCCATCAGCATGACCCGCCCCTTCGGGAGAGAGTCGGCGAACGGGCCCGCGAAGGGAGCGAGGATGATGTAAGCGCCGACGAAGAACTCCTGCAAGAGCGGCGCGGCCCAGTCCGGGTAGTGCTCACTCTTGAGGAGCGCGAGCGCGCCGAACAACAACGCGTTGTCCGCCATGGCGGAGAGAAACTGCGCGATCAGGACAGCGATCATGCCGCGCGTCCACAGAGGCGCGGAACCGTTTTCCATGTTGGTCATCGAAAGATGCTCCCCGAATTCAGGCGGCGGCGGAGGTGTTGGCAGTGGCTTCGGCCATCTGCTTGAGTCGCGCGTAATCGGTCTTGCCGGATCCGAGCAGTGGAATGGCGCTGACGGTTTCCACGACCCGCGGAACGGCGAGTTCCGGCGCTCCAAAGCTCTTGGCTGCCGCACTCAATTGCTCACGCCCCAGGCCGTCGGCGGTCGTAAACAGCACGAGCGCCTCGCCTTTGGCCGGGTCGGTGCGAGTCGACGCGGCATGTAAGAAGCCCGGCGCGGCGGTGGCGGCGATCCGCTCCACCACTTCCAACGAGATCATCTCGCCGGCAATTTTCGCGAAGCGCTTCACCCTGCCGCGGATATGGACGAAGCCGTCTTCATCGACGAACACGATGTCGCCAGTGGAATACCAGCCTTCCCGGATGGACTTCGGCGGCTGGATGACACCGGGCTGGTCATAAAGGAAGTAGCCCTTCATGACATTGGGGCCTTTGACGTGCAGCACGCCGCCACTGTCAATTCCTGGCACGGGCTCGAGCTCGAACTCCATGCCGGGCACCAACTGCCCGACACTGCCGGTGCGGCACGCCATCGGTACATTCACCGCAATGACAGGAGCGCACTCCGTCACGCCATAGCCCTCCAGCACCCGGATTCCGAACTTGTCGATCCACAGGCGGCGCACCTCGTCGGAGAGCTTCTCCGCGCCCGCGACCACGTAGCGCAGCCGGCCGAAATCGTAGGGATGCGCGAACTTGCCGTAATTGGCCAGGAACGTGGAGGTACCAAACAGCACGGTACAGTTGCGGTCGTACACCAACTCCGGAATGACCCGGTAGTGCAACGGACTCGGATAGAGGAAGGCCTTGCAGCCGGACACCAGTGGCATCACCACGCCGCAGGTGAGTCCGAATGAATGAAACAGCGGCAGGGAGATCATGAACTTGTCCAGGGGCGAGAAGTCCGCCAGGGACCGCACCTGCGCGATGTTGGACAACAGCGAGGCATGCGAATGCACCACCCCTTTGGGCTTGCCTTCCGATCCTGACGTGAACAACACGACAGCCGGGTCATCCGGGCTCTGCCCGGAGTTGGGGAGTCTCGAGAACAGCGCTCGCCCCAGAACCCACAGCTTATCCATGAGCCCCAGGCGGCCCTTGAGATCCTCCAGGTAGTGGACCTCGACGTCCGGAATGCCTTCGAGCAGATGACCGAGGCGCGCCTTTTCCAGGAAAGTCCGCGAGGCCACCACGTTACGGATCCGGGCAACCGCGCAGGCGGCGCGGACTCCCTCGGAGCCGGCGGTGTAGTTGAGCAGAGCGGGCACGCGCCCTGAGCCCGATAAGCCGAGGATGAGGCCGAGTGTTGGCGCTGCATTAGGCATCACCACGCCAACGACCTCTCCACGGCGAGTAAACGAGCTCGTGAGGCGTGCCAGACCTAACGCCATGCGCAGCAGCGATCCGTATGACTCCTCCTTCATACGGACGTCTTCGACGAGGCGATAGCGACTTCCGAAGGTGGCTTTCGCGTCGAGAAAAGCCTCGGACAGTGTCCGTTGCGGCCGTGTGGCAACCAGCATGTCGAGCAGAATACGGCGCATCAACTCTCCGGCACGGCGGCGGCGGAGTTTCGCCGAGGGCAGCGCGGGCATTGGGATCTGCCGGCGCGCCTGAATTGCGATGCGGATCTTCGGAAACAACTTGAGCGGGTAGATTCCGGCGAGCCGGCCGAAGTAACTGCGGCCCGAGCCCTCGATCCGAACCGGCACGACAGTAGCTCCCGTCTTGGCGGCCACGAACGCGGCGCCGTCGTAGACTTTCATGAGCGAGCCGGTAATGGTCAGGCGCCCTTCCGGGAAAATAACCACCGGCTTGCCGGTCTCCACCAGGCGGCAGATGAGCTTCATCGACAGGGGGCTTGCCGAGTCCACCGCGAGATGCGGCACGTAGCGCAGTATCAAGCGGAAGTACCACTTCGTGAGTACCTGCGCGTGGACCACGAAGACGGCGTCGATGGGCAGAAACGCACCCAACAGCAGGCCGTCCAGGAAGGACTCGTGGTTGGCGACGATCAGGGTGCGATCGTTGACAAACACACCCGCGTCGCCAGTGACCCGGACACGGAACAGGGGCCTCAGAATTACCCGAAGCAGCAGTCTCACCAGCGCCGAGGAGCGGAAGGTCGGATTCATTGCACGGTCCTAAGGGTTTATTTGTCAGTCTTTCCGGGATGTTAGGCGCATTCGAAGACTGCGCGCCCTTAAGGGCGTCACAGCGCAGCGCCGCGACATCGGGTGCATACCTGGCGACACCTATCGGTTCCATCGCTTTCCAGACACTCATCGCACGACCTGCCTCGTTTTTGACGACGGGGCGCAAGATCGCCCAAGGTGCTCCCAGATGCCACTTTGCCCGGCCGAGTAGCGTCGAAATAGCCAAAAGGTAGCGTGGGGTGATACCTTTCCCGGTGCCGGGAAAGAGGGGCGAAATAGGAACGAGCGATGGCCGAACAGGCAATGATCGTGGCGGAGTTGAAGCGTGCCTTGCGGGAGCACGAGCTCACCTACGCGGACGTGGCGCGCAAGCTCGAGTTGAGCGTCGCGACCGTGAAGCGGCTGTTCTCGACCGGTGACTTCTCGCTGCAACGGGTCGACGGGATCTGCGAGCTCATGGGAATCAGCCTGCGTGAGATTCTCGAGCGCGGCCAGGACCGCGCCACGCCGGTGAATCAACTCACGGTCACCCAGGAACACGAGATCGTCGCCGATCACCGGCTGTTCTTCGTGACCTGGCTGGTTCTGAATCGCACGCCGTTCGAGGAGATCGTGCGCCACTATCGGTTCACGGACCGGGAGTTGCTGCGCTACTTCATCAAACTCGACCGGCTGAAGGTGATCGAGTTACAACCCGGCAACCGGGTGCGATTGCTGGTGAGCAGGCGCTTCAGCTGGCGCGCGGGAGGTCCGGTGCAGAAGTACATTCATCAAAAGCTGCTGCGGGAGTTCTTTGCGGGTCATTTCGCGGGCGCGAATGAGGAGTTCTTCTTCCACGGTGGCGCGATATCCGATGAAACCCTCGCACAGGTGAAACGGGTTCTCCGCAATGCATCGCGGGAATGCGTGGACATTGTGGAGGGCGATCGCGGCCCGTGGGACACGCGTCATGGCACCGCGTTCGTTCTCGCCGTAAGACCCTGGAATTACAGTGGTTTCGCGCAATTCGAGCGGCCGGCGATCCCCAGGCCCGCGGACCGGCCGGCGTCCCAGCGGCCCCTGCCCCAGCGCGATTGAGACACCCTTGCGCGGCTTCATTCTCCAGGCCAGTTATCGTGTCGTTTCGGACTCTACCGGCCGGCGCATCCCCGTAGTCTATCTGTACGGCCGGCTGGAGGACGGCGGCACATTCCTGGTACGTGACGGCCGGCAGCGTCCGCAATTTTACATTCCGGCCGAGGCGTCAGAACGCGCACGCAAGTTGGGTGCGCCCGACCCGCAGCCTGTGAACAAACACACCTTCTCCGGCGCGCCGGTCGCCCGCATCGAGATACCGGTGCCGGCCGATGTCCCCGGATTGCGGGATCGACTGCACGAGGCCGGCATCGACACCTTCGAGGCGGATGTGCGCTTTGCCATGCGCTATCTGATCGAGCGCGGCATCAAGGGCGGCTGCGAGATCGAAGGCACCGCGATTCCCGGCGGCGGCATGACCTGGGTATTCGACGACCCCGTGCTACGGCCCGCGGATGTCAAGATCGAGCCCCGCGTACTGTCTTTCGATATCGAAACCGACGGCAAGAGCGAGCGCCTGCTGGCCATTTCGCTATACGCCCCCGGAGTCGATGAGGTTCTCATCGTCGATGGCGGCGATCGCGTCATGCCGGAGCACGCGACGCGCTGTAAGGATGAAGCCGCCGCGTTGGACGCATTCTGCGCTCGCATCGCGCAGATCGATCCCGACGTGCTGACGGGCTGGAATGTCATCGACTTCGACCTGGCGGTGTTGGAAAAAATCGCGACCCGCCTGCGCCATCCTTTGCGGCTCGGGCGCGACTCGGGCGCCATGCGCCTGCGCAAGGCAGAGGGCTATTTTGGCAGTGGGCAGGCCGCGATTCCCGGCCGCCTCGTGCTCGATGGCATCGACCTGCTGCGGGGCGCCTTCGTACGGATGGATGATTATTCCCTCGACGCCGTGGCCCGGAAAGTGCTCGGCGAGGGCAAGGCGGTCGTCGGCGAGGTCCGCGATCGTATCGGGGAAATCATCCACAATTACAAACACGATCTCGCCGCGTTCGCCCTTTACGCGCGCACGGACGCGCGGCTCGCTTATGAAATCCAACAGCGGCTCAATCTCATCCGACTGGCGTTCGCGCGCAGCCAACTCGCGGGGATGACCCCCGATCGGGTGGCCGCGAGCATCGCGTCTTTCGATTTTCTGTACCTCAGCGAGCTCGAGCACCAAGGTATCGTCGCGCCCACGGTACGGGCCGACGACTCCCGTGTGTATGCGGCCCAGCAGGGCGGTCATGTCCTCGAGCCCCGCACGGGGCTGCACGCGAATGTCTGGGTTTTTGATTTCAAAAGCCTGTATCCGAGCATCATCCGCACCTTCAACATCGATCCGCTCTCCTATGTCGCCGCTGCGGCGAGTGGCGACGGGGATCTCATCCACGTCCCGGGCGGCGCGTTCCGGCGCTCGCCGGCGATCCTGCCGCGAATGCTGGATGAGTTGTTTCCGCAACGCGCGGCGGCCAAGAAAGCGGGCGATGACGTCGCCTCCAACGCCATCAAGATCCTGATGAATTCGTTTTATGGTGTGCTGGGAACGCCGGCGTGCCGCTTCTACAACCCAGCTCTCGCGAACTCCATCACCGGCACGGGCCGCGAGATGTTGTTATGGTCGAAGCGCTGGTTCGAGGCTGCGGGATTCGACGTTCTCTATGGCGATACGGATAGCTTGTTCGTACATTCGCACGCCAGCGATCCGGAGGCGGCTTCCGGGGAGGCGCGCAAACTCGTGGTCGCCCTGAACGATGAGTTGGATCGCTACATCAGCGAGCGTTGGCGCGTGCAAAGCCGGATGGAGTTGGAGTTCGAGAAGCTCTATCTGCAGCTATTTCTGCCGCGTGCGAGACATAGCACACGTGGGGCGAGTAAGCGCTATGCAGGGCTGCTCCACGGACACGGACCGGCGGACGCCGATAACGTGGAGTTCGTCGGAATGGAGGTCGTCAGGCGCGATTGGACGGACCTTGCCAAACAGGTGCAACGCCAGTTGTATCAGCGGCTCTTTACCGGACAACGCGTCGATACCTATCTCGCCGATGTGGTCCAGCAGGTGCGTCGGGGCGCCCTCGACGATGCCCTGGTGTATCGCAAGAATCTGCGGAAATCCGCAGACGATTACACGAGCACCACCCCGCCGCACGTTGTCGCGGCCCGCAAGTCGACACAACCGCCGGAGCGTCTCATCCGGTATGTCATGACGACCGCGGGTGCGGAACCGCTGGACAACGTGCAGCATCCTCTCGATCGCGAACACTACATCGACAAACAGATCAAACCCGTGGCGGAGCCCGTGCTGATCACCCTGGGACTCGATTTCGAGCGGGTGATCGGGGACAGCCGGCAGATCGATCTGTATTCACCGCTGCAGTGAGGCCGCCCGGGCGTGCTCGACCGCCTTGAGACGCTCCATCGTCCATTCTGTCGGGTTGCCCGCCCGCTCCGGCGGAAACGCCGGTATCACGCCCGTTGCGGCAAAATCCGTCGCGACGCTGACCGCCCGCCACAGCTTGCCACTGGCTTCCCGAGCCGCGTCCGCCTCGCCTGCGAAGTGCACAGCGTCGCTTCCCAGGAGTAAGTGCGCTGGCGGCGACCCATGCGACGCCAACCTGACCACCACCTCGGCCACCTTCTTCGGATCCCCGGCAGCCTTGCCCCGGTACTGCTCCAACATCCTTGTGACCGCGCCGACACTCGGCATGTAGTCAGGATCTATCGGCGCCATTTCCGAAGCCGCCCGATTCGCCCAATTCGTCAGCATCCCGCCCGGCTCGAGCGCCGTTACCTTGATGCCGAGATGACCCACTTCCTGCGCAAGCACCTCTGTAAAGCCGCCGACAGCCCACTTCGCGGCTTGGTAGGCACTCAGCCCCGGGGTGCCGACGCGACCGCCTACCGAGGAAATCTGGATGATGTGTCCAGACCTCTGCCGACGCATGGGCGCCAGCGCCGCGCGGGTGACGTTCACGACACCGAACAGGTTGGTTTCAATCTGTGCGCGGAAATCGTCCGCATCGAGTTGTTCGAACGGACCGATGTGCGCGAAACCGGCGTTGTTGACGAGTACATCGAGACGGCCAAACGCGTCGATCGCGGCCTGCACAGCGGACTTCGCCGCAGCCTCGTCGGTGACGTCGAGCGCGACCGCTCGCACTTTGTCACCGTACTGATCAACCAGATCAGCGAGTTGTTTCGGATTGCGCGCGGTGGCGACGAGGCGAGCACCGGAAGCGAGTACCGCTTCGGCGATCTCGCGTCCCAGGCCGCTTGCGCTGCCAGTGACTAACCAGACTTTGGACATGATCAACTCCTGTGGGGTGTAACTCTTTAGTTGAGTGCTT
>DATBCZ010000521.1:0-6859 GCA_036270175.1 Steroidobacteraceae bacterium
CCTCGACAAGGCACTGCAGGCGGAAATCATCGACCGCACGGCACTCAAACGCGCCGGAACGGCCTCGGACGTGGCACGCGCCGCACTGTTCTTTGCCGCCGAAGCTCCATACGTCACGGGACAGATCCTGGCGATCGATGGCGGCCGGAGTGTAGGTTGGTAGAGGGCTCGATTTCGATGAGCGCATGAGCGGACCGATCGAAACGCTGCCACAGTTCGCCTATCGTCACCTTTTCCGTGGGATGCACGAGCTCAGGCGCCAGGGCCGCAAGCGGTCCCAACATGAAAGCGCGCTTCAACAGGTCCGGCCGAGGCAACTTCAACCGAGGCTCGTCGAGAATCAGGTCGCCGTAGAGCAGCACATCCAGGTCCATCGAGCGCGGCGCCCAACGAGGTGCCTCGCGCGGGCGGCCACAGGCGACTTCGATAGCGTGTAGCCGGGAGAGAACGTCTCCGATCGACAGTGCAGTGGTAAACCCCGCAACCAGGTTGATGAAATCCGCTCCCTCGAAACCCACAGCGCGATTGCGGTACCACGGGGAAAATCGAACGTCCGGAAACTCCCCTCGCAACAACTGCGTCGCCAACGCAAGGTGGCGCTCGGGCTCGACGTTGCTGCCGACTGCGACGTAGACGGCGGCGGGCATGAGGCTTCAGGCCCTGTTGGCGGCGGTGGCGGACAGATCGGCGCGGCTGCGCTCGATGGAGACTCCAACATCGCGCGAATTGCGGATAGCGCCCGGCTTGTTGATCGACAGCCGGATCCACTCAATGGCGAATTCCTCGAGAATGAGCATTGCCAGGCGTTGCGCCAGGCTCTCGACGAGTTTGAACTCGGAGGCCTCGATGAAGGCGAGCACGCGCTTCGACACCTTCTTATAGTCGACCGTGTCCGTGACATCGTCGCTCAATGCCGCGTGCCGGCAGTCCACGGGCAGCTCGAGATCGACGACCACTGTCTGCTTCACCCGGCGCTCCCAGTCGATGAAGCCGATGACGCATTCGGCCGTGAGGCCGCGCAGAAAAATTCGATCGCCGGAATACAGAGTCAAGTGAGCTCCTGGTAACGCCGGAAAAGAACGCCGGCGCGAATGACTACGAATTGTGGGGTGCGGGAGTCAGCGGCTGCAGGGTTTCCAGGGGCCAGCGCGCCCGCGCCTGGATGGCGAGGCTGTCGTGTTGGCCGGCCTGCAACCGGGCGAGACCGGCAACCGCAATCATTGCCGCATTGTCAGTACAAAACTCGATGCGAGGATAGTACACGCGCGCACCCTGCCGGCGCGCGGCTTCGGCGAGACGCGTGCGCAAACTGCGGTTGGCACTGACACCTCCCGAGACGACCAGTGTGTCGAGCCCTGTCTCCTCGAGCGCGCGCAAAGCCTTCGCGGTGAGCGTTTCGACTATCGAGAGCTGAACTCCCTCGGCGACGTCCGCCCGCGTGGCGTCCGTCATCTCGCGACCGCGAATAGCATGCACCACGGCCGTTTTGAGGCCCGAAAAGCTGAACTCGAGACCCGGGCGATCGAGCATGGGACGTGGGAAAGTGAAGGTGCCGGGAGTGCCCCGGGCGGCGAGGCGCGCGAGCTCGGGACCGCCGGGATAGGGCAGGCCCAGGAGTTTGGCGGTTTTGTCGAAGGCCTCGCCGGCCGCATCGTCCCGGGTCTCACCGAGAAGGCGATAGCGGCCAATCTCGCGGACCTCAATGAGCATCGTGTGACCGCCGGAAACCAGCAGCGCCACATGGGGAAAGGGTGGCGGCTCGGGCTCTAGCAGCGGCGCCAGCAGGTGACCTTCCAGGTGGTGGACACCCAGGGCGGGCACTTTCCAGGCGTACGCGAGGCTGCGGGCCAGAGAAGCGCCGGTCAGCAAGGCTCCGATCAGCCCCGGACCCGCGGTATAGGCCACGCCGTCGAGCTCTCCTGGCGTGGTCTCTGCCTTGCCCATGACGCTCCGCACCAGGGGAAGCAGGCGGCGGACGTGGTCGCGGGAGGCCAGCTCCGGCACCACGCCTCCATAGACCCTGTGAAGCTCGATTTGACTGAAAATTTCATGGGCGAGCAGGCCCCTGCCGGCGTCCAGGATGGCCGCGGCACTCTCGTCGCATGAGGATTCAATTGCCAGAATGCGCATGTCGCCTTAGAATCCCCGCCCCCCGTCCCTACGGGTCCCTATGGGCGTGGGTATCATTCCCTTATCTGTCAGTGAGTTGAGGTTTCGATGCCGAGCGTTCGTGTTCGTGAGAACGAGTATTTTGATGCCGCCTTGCGGCGTTTCAAACGCGCTTGCGAGAAGGCCGGGATTCTCACAGAGCTGCGCCGACGTGAATTCTACGAGAAGCCCACGCAGGAGCGGAAACGCAAAAAGGCTGCAGCGGTCAAGCGCCACATGAAGCGCCTGTCGCGTGACGTCATGCGGGCTCCGCGGTAACACCGACGTGCCGCGCGCGACTTCAGACTGAAGTCGCGCGGATCTACTCGAACCGCCAATCGCGCTTTTTTAAGCGTGATGGCGAATATTTAGGTTATTTATGACGCTCAAGGAACGCATCACCGAGGATATGAAAGGCGCGATGCGAGCCGGGGAAAAAGAGCGGCTTGGCACGATTCGACTGGTCCTCGCTGCGATCAAGCAGCGCGAAGTGGACGAGCGCATCACCCTCGACGACGGCCAGGTGTTGGCGGTGCTTGAAAAGATGATCAAGCAGCGCAAGGAATCCATCACCCAGTTCGAAAGCGGCGGACGAGCCGACCTGGTGGCCAAAGAACAGGCGGAGCTCGCCGTTCTGCAGGTCTATCTGCCCGCGCAGATGAGCGAGGCGGAGATCGATGCGCTCATCGCCGAAGCGGTGACCACCACGGGCGCCACCTCGATCAAGGATATGGGCAAGGTCATGGGCATCGTGAAAGCGAAAGCCCAGGGCAAGGCCGACATGGGCGCGGTTAGCGCCCGGATCAAACAGAAGCTCAGTTGATTGCCAGGCCGGGGTTTTGTCTCCGCGGCGGCCCTCATTGCGATCGCACTGGCCTGCCTCACGGTCACCCGTAAACTCGAGCGCGAGCGCCGGCTGCTGGCGAAGCTGCGTCGACGTGGCGCGCCGGATTCAGATCGCGCCGGGATTTCCCTCGACGAGCTGACCGACGACGAGCGCGATGCGGCCGGGTCGCTCGCCGCCGCCGGGGTACTGGAGCTGACACAGAAGCGGGTGTCCATCCGGACCGCCGAGCTCGGCTCGTTCCGCAGGAAACGCCTGCGCCTGATGGTGATGGGAGGCTTTGGGGCATTCCTGTTGGCCTGCGTGGTGGCGATGTTGATTCTGCGGCGCTGATGCGTTTCCGGCGTTAAAATTCGCAAAGGCCTATGGGTTTGATCCCTCAAAGCTTCATCGACGAGTTGATCGCCCGCGCGGACATCGTCGAAGTCATCGGCTTGCGTGTGCCCCTCAAGAAGGCCGGCCGCGAGTACAAGGCCTGCTGCCCGTTTCACGGCGAGAAGACACCGTCCTTCTGGGTGAGTCCGGACAAGCAGTTCTATCACTGCTTCGGCTGTGGAGCGCACGGCACGGTGCTGCGGTTTCTGATGGAGCACGACCGGATGGCCTTTCCAGAGGCCGTCGAGGAGCTTGCCCAGCAACTGGGGCTGGAGGTCCCGCATGAAGGTGGGGCCGCCCCTGGTAACACCAAACGCGCCGATGAGCCGTTATATGAGTTGATGGGCAGAGTTGCAGGTTTTTTCTCTGAATGTCTCGCACGGGACCAGCACGCGCGGGCGTACGTGGAGCGTCGCGGACTGGTGCGGGAAACACTCGAGCAATTCGGTATCGGCTATGCCCCGAATTCGTGGAACGAGGTGCTGAGGCGCTTCGGGGGAAGCGATGCGGAGCGCCGCGCGCTCTCGGAGTTGGGTTTGATCATCGAGCGCGAGCGGGGACAGATCCGCGATGGCGAGCGCCATTACGATCGTTTTCGGGACCGCATCATGTTCCCGATCCGGGATGTGCGCGGCCGGGTCATCGCGTTCGGCGGCCGCATCATCGAGCAGGGCGAGCCGAAATATCTCAACTCGCCCGAAACGGCGCTCTTTCACAAGGGTCGGGAACTCTATGGACTGTATGAGACACGGCGCGCGCGTTCCAACCTCAAGCGCCTGCTCATCGTCGAAGGCTATATGGATGCCGTACGCCTGCACCAGGCCGGGATTACCTACGCGGTGGCCACTCTCGGCACTGCGACGACCCCGGAACACTTCAAGCGCATCTTCCGGCTCGTGAGCGAGGTTGTGTTTGCGTTCGACGGTGACCGAGCGGGTCGCGGGGCGGCATGGCGCGCGCTTCAGCATGCGCTGCCCGAGGCACGCGAAGGGCGCGAGATCCGCTTCCTGTTTCTTCCCGAGGGACAGGACCCGGACTCCCTCGTCGGTGAAGAGGGCCGCGAGGCGTTCGAGCAGCGCCTCAATACCTCGTTGCCGCTATCGGAATACCTGATCAGCGAGCTCAAGGGGCAGGCCGATCTGTCGCACGCCGACGGCCGGGCGCGCTTCTCCGAGCTGGCACGTCCGTTGCTCGCCAGGCTGACGGAGGGTGTCTACCGGGAGCTCGTCCTCAAACAGATTGCGAGCGCGCTGGGTATTGCACGCGAGCGGCTCGAAGAGCTGATGGATCTCACTCCGCCGCCCCCCTTCAGGCCCGGAGGGGATGGGATAGCGTCCGCAGAACCCCATATACAGGGGACACCGCACGTGCAGACACGGACTAGCGCGGGGCGAGGCAGCCTCGTCCGACAGGCTGTAGTCCGGCTAGTGAGATTTCCAGCCATCGCGCAGCAGGTAACCGTAGAGGAGCGCGCAGGCTTGAATGCGTGCGAGGAAGCCGGAATCGACCTTTTGCGTGAATTGCTGGATGACTTGCGGGAACACCCCCTGCAGATCGCGGCTCAGGTTATCGAGCGCTGGGCCGACAAACCGGGAGGGGATGCTTTGCCGAAGCTGCTTCACCGCGAGGAAGTGGTCGCGGATGCAGCCCTGGCAGCGGACGAATTGCGTGGAGCACTGGCCAAGCTCGCGGACACGGTTGCCGTGGAGCGACTGAAGGTGCTCGAGGAGAAAAGTCGCTGGACTCGTCTCGGACCGGAGGAAATCAAGGAATTTCAACAGCTTATACTTCGTAAGGCGCGCGGATGAAGCACTTCGCGCCCAACTTGAATTTGGCGTTTGCTCCCTTGTCAAATACAATTGCCCGCTTTGCTTTGGCGCCCCTTGAGTTGGCCCTTCCCGGCCAGCACATAGGGGAAATGCTAGCCCTTCGCCGCCGCCGCTAATCATGACGACACGTAAGCACAAGCCCGCCCCCGCCGCCAAAAAACGTCCGTCCGCGCCAGCCGGCAAGCCCGTGAAGACAGTGGCTGCTGAGAAGACCGTGGCCGTGGCCTCCGTGGCTCGCGATAAAGACCGTACGAAGCCCGTCGCTGCACCGAAAAAGAGTGACGCGCCCCATGTAAAGCCCGTTGAAATCAAGGCTGCCGAAGCCCCCCGTCCGCCGGAAGCGAAACCCGCCCCGGTCGCCGCAGAGGGAAAAAACGGTGGCTCGAAGAGTGCTGCTCCAATAGACAAGAAACCTCAGTTAGGTATCGAGCGACGTGTTCCTGTAATGCCGGAAGACCGCCAGTCCCAGCTCAAGCTGCTGATTGCCCGTGGTAAGGAGCAGGGTTACCTCACTTATTCCCAGGTGAACGATCACCTGCCGTCCGAGATCGTCGATCCCGAGCAGATCGAGGACATCGTCAACACGATCAACGACATGGGCATCCCGGTGTACGAGAAGGCACCGGATACCGAGTCGTTGCTGCAGAACGAGCCCTCGGCGCCCGCCGACGAGGAGGCGATCGAGGAAGCCGCCGCCGCGCTGGCTGCGCTCGATGCCGAGCTGGGTCGCACTACCGACCCGGTCCGCATGTACATGCGCGAGATGGGCACGGTGGAGTTGCTGACTCGTGAGGGCGAAATCCGCATCGCGAAGCGTATCGAGGAAGGTCTCGATGCCGTGCGTCGCGCGCTCGCCATGTACCCGGCCACCTACGACTTCATCCAGAGGGCGTATGAGCCGGTAAAGGGAGGACAGGCGCGCCTGGTCGACGTCATTGTCGGCTTCATCGACCCTAACGCCCCCGATGTCATCGCCCAGCCCCAGAATCCCACGAAAATGGAGCTCGTCGAGGCCGAGGAAAAGTCGGACGACGAAACCGAAGAGGGTGAGGACGGCGCGGACGGCGAAGAGGAAGTCGTCGACACCGGTCCGGATCCGGAGGAGGCCGCGGCCCGTTTCGCGTCGATCGCGAAAGGCTACGTAGCGGTTCTGTCCGCGATCGAGAAGACCGGCGCGAAGGATCCGAAAACACTGAAAATGCGGGCGAAGCTGGCCGATGAGTTCATGGAGCTCAAGCTGGCGCCGCGCATGTTCGACGCGCTCATTCTGAACCTGCGCACGCATATCTCCGAGGTCCGCCAACTCGAGAAAGAGATCATGGTCATCGCCGTGCGCGATGCCGGCATGCCGCGCAAGGACTTCATCGCCTCGTTCCCGAAGAACGAGACGAACCCGAAGTGGCTGCAGAAGCACGTCAAGAGTGGCAAGAAGTTCTCTGCTCCGCTGGCGAAGTTCAAGGACGAGATCGAGCGGCGGCAGAAGAAGCTCGAAGGTCTCGAGGTGCTCTACCACCTCACCATCAACGACCTGAAGGAAGTGAATCGCGAGGTCTCGATCGGCGAGGCCAAGGCGCGCCGCGCGAAGAAGGAGATGGTCGAGGCGAACCTGCGCCTGGTGATCTCCATCGCCAAGAAGTACACGAACCGCGGCCTGCAATTCCTG
>DATBCZ010000522.1:0-5264 GCA_036270175.1 Steroidobacteraceae bacterium
GCCGCGGATCCGCCCACACTGGCGCCTGCGTCTCGCCAGGCAACCATGGAAGGAGTCACACTGTGACCACGTACTTTGAGACCCCGGCGGCACGGGGACGGATGGACGGCCTGCCGCGTCTGCGGGTTGCAACATGGGAAGGGTTCATGACAGAGATACTGGTCGTCTACTACTCACGCAAGGGCTCGACGGCGGAGCTGGCTCGGCAGGTCTGTCGCGGGATCGAGGGCGTGCCGGGAGCCGTGGCGAAACTGCGCACCGTTCCTCCCGTGACGGCGGAGAGCGAAGGACCCGCGAAACCCGTGCCGATTAGCGGGCCACCCTATGCCAGCCTGGAGGATCTGCGGCACGCCGACGGGCTGATACTCGGCAGTCCAACGCGCTTCGGTAACATGGCGGCGCCGCTGAAGTATTTTCTGGATTGCACCTCGAGCTTGTGGGTCTCGGGGGCACTCGCCGGAAAGCCCGCCGGAGTTTTCACCTCCACGCAGACGATCCACGGAGGACAGGAAGCTACATTGCTCTCGATGATGTTGCCGCTCCTGCACCATGGCATGTACCTGGTAGGCCTTCCCTACACCGAACGCGCGCTGAATGAAACCAGCGGAGGTGGCACTCCCTACGGCGCCTCTCACGTCGCCGGTGCACTCGATGATCCGTCATTGACGGACCACGAGCGCGCTCTGGCGCAAGCGTTAGGAAGGCGAGTCGCCGCTCTGGCCGTCCGCCTGGACGAGGCCTAGCACTTCGCGAATGAACGGCACCGTGAGACGCCGCTGCGCTACGAGCGCGGCCTCATCGAGCGTGTCGAGGAGCTCGTACAGCTTGCGCATATCTCGCGGGTAACGTCGTTGCAACCATCGCGACGTCTCGTCCGGAAGCTCGAAACCGCGCAGCCGTGCACGCAACTGCAGTGCTGCCTGCTGCTCCGTCTCATCCAGCACACGCAGTTGGAATATGGCACTCGCAGAAAACCGCGAGCCCAGGTCCGGTAGCGCCCACCGTAAGAGTGCGGGCGGAGCCTGCGCAGCCGTGACGAGGCGCCCCCCACTCTCCTCGATCTCGCGTAGAACGCCGAACAGAGCGCGCTCCCAATCGAGCTGCCCGACAACTTCATCCACGCCGTCGAGACAAAGACACTCGAGTTGCCGCAGCCCGTCGAGCACACCGATCCCGAGGCGCCCGAGGTCTCGAAGCGGAACATACGCGGCACTCATCGTGGTATTGGCTTGCGCGCACACAGCCTGCAGCAGGTGAGTCTTGCCTGCGCCATTCGGGCCGCACAACCAGGTCGTCCCGGCGATGCGCGCGTCTGCCGCCTGGTGCAGGTGCTCGACCGCCTGCCCGTTACGCGCGGGGAGAAAGCTCGCGAATACCGCGCGATCGGGAAGTCGAACACCCAGCGGAAGCTGTTGCATGAGCTGAAATCAGCAAATCAGGACGGCTGCGCCGGGGGCGACCAGATCCGCCGCGTAAATGTGGCCATGTAGTGGTAGCCGGACAGCACGATCGTCACCAGCGTGATCAGCGCGAGGGCATCCAGTATCTCATGCGGCGGGAAACCTTCGGCGGCGCCGAACATCACCCCCATCAGGTACAGAAGCTGTGCGGCGGTGTTGATTTTACTGATGATCGTAGGCCGTCCATGCAACGGTCCAAACCACATCCGGAACACGAGTGCCCCCAGCCCGATGAGGACGTCCCTTGCCACGGCCGCTGCGGTGAGCCACCACGGAACGAGGCCGAGCCAAGCCGCCTCGATGAACACGGTCATCAGCAACAACTTGTCCGCGCAAGGATCGAGAAACTTCCCTAGTTCCGAGGTCCAGTTGAACCGCTTGGCGAGATACCCGTCCAGCCCGTCCGAGATCGCCGCCAGCATGAAGAGGCCGAGCGCGAGCAGAAAGTTTCCCGCTGCCAGCGCTGCCGCGACCGGCCAGACGAGCGCCAGCCGCAGCAGACAGATTAGATTCGGGATATGCCGCACGGCGAGACTCGAGGGCCGCTGGCAGCAGCGCCCGAACGACGGGCAAGAGCCCCTGGGCTCCTAGGGATGATATTGGTAGACGAGGCGCGCATTGGATGTGTCGGCCCGCACGAGATGTGAGGACCCCGCCAGCGCCTTATCGAGCGCGTCCGAGCCGCCGCGCGCTGTTATATCGAAAGTCGCCATGTTGCCACCCGCCCGCGCGATGTTGGCGCCGCGAACACCTGGAACCGACTCCAGGATGCGCTGTACGTTCGCATAGTCGGTCAAGGTCGCTACGCCATTGACGTCGACCAGTACCTTGGCCTCCGTCTGCGCGAGGGACGCGCCCTGCGGCGGCGCCAACAGGTCTACCGTGCCGTCGATTCCCGACGCCAACTGCCCGCTCCAGCTTTGGCTCGAGAAGTGCGTGTAGAGGGTCCACTGGTACTGCCCGACGGGAGCGCCGGCGTCTGAACGGCCAACTAGCACCTCATCGCCACCGTAACGTTGCGCGGTCGTCAGCAAAGCGTCACGTCCCATCTCGCTGCCATTCGCGTCGACGATGCTGAGGGGAATTACGCTTATGAGGAGCCCCCGCGACGCAGCCGCCGCCTCGAGAGTAGCGCGTGCCGCGTCACCTTCAGCGCGACTGGGTGGTGGATAAAGTACGACGAGCGTAAAGGGCCGCTCCGGATCCCAGACACTGCGCCCAGCGGCGGCGATGGAACGCTCTACCGCCACTCTGTCAAAGAGTACCTGGGTCTCGCCGCGGGGCCCGGGCGCGTACGACTTTACATACTTGGGGGCGTCCTCGATGAGGCTCGCCAGTGCGGGATCATTCGCCGATTCGCGACGCCCGGTAGCGCGCACGAGCGCCTGACGCATCGCCTCCTGCAGGGCTGTTGTGGACTGGCCACTGACGTCGACTTCGTAGACGCGCACGGTCCTCGCTGCCCAGGCCGAAAACGGCAGAATGCCGCACAAAAGCAGCGCCAGGCAGGCCAGGGAACCGCGCGCGCGGTGTTTCGCAGATACAGGCATCACGAGATGTTTGAATCGCGCGCGCAACGGCGCCGAGCGGTATGTACAATACCACACACGCCCCCTCCGTACGGTGGACGATCCACGCGAATGCTATGAAAGAAGGCTCCGGTCTCACCTATCGAGACGCGGGCGTCGACATCGACGCCGGCGACGAGCTTGTTGAGCGCATCAAACCCGTTGTAAAGCGCACGCAACGCCCTGAAGTGCTGGCCGGCATCGGCGGCTTCGGCGCGCTCGTGGAACTGCCCCAGGGCTACAAACAACCGGTGCTGGTCTCCGGCACCGATGGCGTCGGCACCAAGCTGCGCCTGGCGATCGACGCCGGCCGCCACGGAACAATTGGCATCGACCTGGTCGCAATGTGCGCCAATGACGTGGTGGTCCAGGGGGCCGAGCCCCTGTTCTTTTTGGACTACTACGCGACCGGCAAATTGCGTGTCGATGTTGCAGAGTCGGTGATCAGCGGCATCGCCGAAGGCTGCAGCCAGGCGGGCGCCGCGCTCGTCGGCGGCGAGACCGCCGAGATGCCGGGAATCTACTACGGCGACGACTACGATCTCGCCGGTTTCTGCGTCGGTGTCGTCGAGAAAGCAGCCATTATCGATGGGACCAAGGTGCAGGTGGGAGATGCCGTCATTGGCCTCGCCTCTTCGGGCCCGCACTCGAACGGCTACTCGCTGATCCGTAAGCTGGTCGCACTTGGCGAAGCGAACGCCACCACCGAATTGGACGGCCGTTTGCTCTTTGACCGCTTGCTTGCGCCGACCCGTATCTACGTCAAGGCACTTCTGGCGCTGATAAAAGCGCTGCCCGTGCACGGCCTCGCACACATCACCGGTGGAGGCCTGACAGACAACATCCCGCGCGTGTTGCAGGACGGGTTGGAAGTCGTCCTGGAGCGCCGCAGTTGGCATCGTGACCCGGTGTTCGACTGGCTTCAGCGCACCGGTCACGTCGACCAGGCTGAGATGTACCGTACCTTCAATTGCGGCATTGGCATGATCGCCATCGTGCCCTCGGCCCAGGCGCAGGCGGCCGTCGCGCTCCTCAACACGCACGGCGAAACGGCTCAGATCATCGGTGAAGTCCGCAAAGGCGGACACGGCGTCGTCATCAACGAATGAGCGCCGGCAGTAGCGCGCCGTTAGAACTCGCCATCCTGATCTCCGGCCGCGGGTCCAACATGGTGGCCATCGCACGCGCCTGCCTCGCTGGCCAGATCAACGCCCGCGTGCGAGTTGTCATATCAGACCGCCCCGGCGTCGCCGGACTTGCTGCTGCTCGGGACCTCGGTATCGAGGCTCTCACGGTCCCCTGGCCGGGCGCGGACGATAAAGAGGGTTTCGAACGGGCGCTGGGCGAGGCGCTCGACACGCGGCGACCGCAACTCATTGTGCTTGCGGGTTTCATGCGCATCCTGTCGCCGCGATTCGTCGCCCGCTACGCCGGCAGGATGCTCAACATCCACCCGTCGCTTCTCCCGAAATACACGGGACTTCATACCCACCGCCGGGCCCTCGAAGCGAGCGATCGCGAACACGGCGCGAGCGTGCATTTCGTGACCGCCGAACTCGATGGCGGACCGGTCGTTCTGCAATCGAAGGTGCCCATTTTACCGGGGGACACGGAAGCCACATTGTCAGCCCGAGTTCAGGGCACCGAGCACAACATTTACCCGCGGGTGATCGGGATGGTGGCGGATGGCCGACTTGCGTGGGACGACGGTCGCGCGCGACTCGACGGCAAAGTCCTCGACGCACCCTTAGTGGAGGAGTATCCAAGTGCCAACGCGCGTCACTAGACAGCACCTCGCGCGCGGAGTATTCCGGCGCGCCCTCCCGTTAGTCATGGCGATGTTGAGCTCGACGCTCGGCGCCGCGGTGGCTGCGGCCGATGAGTTGAAGCCCTTCGAGGCCACCTACGACTGGAGCTGGCACAACATGACCGTCGCAGTCTCGACGCTGCACCTGGAGCGCCAGGATGACAAGTGGGTCTACCGGGCGAAAAGCGAACCGCGCGGCCTTGGCCGGATGTTCTCGGAGCGACCGCTGCAGGAGAGTGTGCTGAAAGTCACCGACGAGGGAGTGCACCCGCTCAGCTACAAGGCCGACGACGGCACGTCGTCGACGAAGCGCGATGCGGACGTGGTGTTTGATTGGGAGCACAACCGGGTCACCGGCGTCTACGAAGACGCGAAGGTCGACATGCCGATGCCACCTGGCATTCAGGATGACCTGTCCGTACAGATTGC
>DATBCZ010000523.1:0-5156 GCA_036270175.1 Steroidobacteraceae bacterium
CGACGGCACGTCGTCGACGAAGCGCGATGCGGACGTGGTGTTTGATTGGGAGCACAACCGGGTCACCGGCGTCTACGAAGACGCGAAGGTCGACATGCCGATGCCACCTGGCATTCAGGATGACCTGTCCGTACAGATTGCCCTGATGGTGGAGTTGCTGAGAGATCACACGCCGGAGAAGTTCTCGCTCCTCAGCGGAAACTCGGTGCGGGAGTACCGTTATTCGCGTGACGGCGCAGAGACTCTCAAGACTCCGGTCGGCACGATCCAGACCATCATCTATCGCAGTGAGAAACAAAACTCGCCGCGCACTACGCGCTTCTGGTGCGCGCCGTCGCTCGGATATATCCCCATGCGCGTTCAACAGACGCGCAAGGATGATGTTGAATGGACGATGCAGGTGAAGAGCGTGAAGCGCGAACCATGACCATGGAAATGAATCCGCCGGCCGACACTCCGGCCCGCCAGGCCGCTTACACCGGGATCCTGCCCTTCCAGGCGATCCGGGAGATGGTGCAGAACGGTGAAATCAAGTCAGCCGAGATCCTGAAGAGCATCGAGGCGGACCAGATCCAACCGGCCAGCATCGATCTTCGCCTGGGCGACTTCGCCTACCCCGTGGACACCAGCTTCCTGCCCGGGCGCGGCACGAAAGTCCTGGACAAGATGCGCCAGTTGGATGCCGACTCCGAGCGCTTCAAACTCGATTTGCGCCAGGGCGCCGTGCTCGAGAAGGGCCGCGTCTACGTCGTGCCCCTGCTGGAGTCGATCAAACTCAAGAGCGAAGTCGCCGCCTTTGCCAACCCCAAGAGCTCGACCGGACGGCTCGACATCCTGACGCGCCTGATCGCAGACGAGGCCACCCACTTCGACCAGGTGGAGGATGGCTACGAAGGCCAACTCTATATCGAAATCGCGCCGCGCAGTTTCAGCGTGGTGGTGCGCACCGGGACCCGCCTGAACCAACTCAGATTCCGCCGCAGCGTGGGAGTAGCGCCGCGCCAGATCACGATCGCCGACTGGAAGCAGTTGCTCGACGATGGATTGATCGTGGGCGACAGCGCCGGCGCCGAGCCAACACGCGTGAGCGAAAGGCCCGGGATTCTGCCGTTCACCGTGGATCTGCGCGGCACCGGTGCCGCCAACGCGCTGATTGGCTGGCGCGCCAAAAAGAACACCGGCCGGATCGACCTGGACCGGCGCGACTACGATCCGCTCGATTTCTGGGAGCCGATGCGCTTCCGCAAGGAAGCCTCCCTGACACTGGTGCCTGACGAGTTCTATATCCTGATGACCAAGGAAGCGATCGCGGTGCCGCCCAATTACGCGGCGGAAATGCTTCCCTATGACACGCGCGCCGGCGAATTCAGGGTGCACTACGCCGGGTTTTTCGATCCCGGATTCGGTTGGAGCGCGGTGAACGGCAAGGCCGGCAGCAGTCGCGGCGTACTCGAGGTCCGCTCGCACGAGGTGCCGTTCCTACTCGAGCACGGCCAGACAGTCGGGTGGCTTCGTTATGAGCGCATGGCGGATGCGCCGGAGACGCTCTACGGACAGGCCATCAAATCCAACTACCAGGGCCAGAGCCTCAAGCTCGCGAAGCAATTCAAGCAAGACTGACGGGGCCCTCGCCGGCCACTGCCGCCCGCTCGCCCCGGTCAGCTCGGCTCGACGACGATTTTCGGAAATACGCTGCTGCGGTCGCGCGCGCGAATCGCCAGCGCCGCGCCCGTACGCCGGGCCATCTCGAAGTAAGCCTTCGCACGCGGCGAATCCGGAGCGGCCACGACGGTGGGCCGGCCACTATCAGCCTCCTCCCGTATGTGGGCGTCGAGAGGCAACTCGCCGAGGAGCTTCACACCGTACTGCTCGGCCATGCGGGCGCCGCCGCCCGCGCCGAAAATGTGTTCGGCATGCCCGCAATTCGTACACACATGAATGCTCATGTTCTCGACGATGCCCAACACCGGGACGGACACCTTCTCGAACATCTTGAGCCCTTTGCGCGCGTCGGCCAGAGCAATGTCCTGAGGTGTGGTCACAATGACTGCACCGGCCACCGGTACGCGCTGCGCGAGCGTGAGCTGAATGTCACCCGTGCCGGGAGGCATGTCGACGACGAGGTAGTCGAGGTTGCCCCAGTGAGTCTCCGACAGGAGTTGCGTGAGCGCCTGGGTGACCATAGGTCCACGCCAGACCATGGGCTGTTCGGCATCGACCAGGAAGCCGATCGACATGGCGCCGATCCCATGACTCATGAGCGGCTGCAGGTGTTTGCCATCCGGTGCCGAGGGCCGTTGGCCTTCCAGGCCCAGCATCAGGGGCTGGCTCGGTCCGTAGATGTCGGCGTCCAATATTCCAACCCGGGCGCCCTGCGCGGCCCACGCCAGGGCCAGATTCACGGCGACCGTGGACTTGCCGACGCCGCCCTTTCCCGAGGCGACCGCTACGACGTTCTTGATCTGCTCGAGCGGCTTGAGATTGCGTTGTACGGCATGGGCCTTGATGTCGGCCTGGAGCTCGAGAGTCAGCGGCACGCGCACACCCGCCGCCACGAGATGGCGGGAAAGTGCCTCGCTGAGCTCCTTCTGATAACCGCCGACAGGAAAGCCCAGGACAATGCGAGCCGTGTAGCCACCATCCGCCGCGGGTTTGACCTCCCGAACGGCTTGCGCCTCCGCCAGAGATTGCCCGGCATACGGGTCAACATAAGCTCCCAAAGCGGAGTTCAGAGCATTCAGAGTCGATTCGTCGGGCATGTTGAACCGGAGGGAAAAAAGCCAATGGCGGATTGTAGAGGGTGCCGGGCCCGCGCGCATGGTCTCCGAAAGAAGTGAGGACTGTCCGAAGGTCTGCGCGACCCAAGGCTGTGGCATAATCTTGTAGCGTCCCGGCAGGAGTGCTCCCGCGGCAGCGCGGACCCGCTTAATGAGCTTTTTCACGAATTTGCGCGCGGATCGCCTGGTCACCGAGATCAGGGCCGCGACGGACCCCGCAAGTCCGGCTACGCAGAAAACGATTGCGAAGCTGAAGGACCTGGGTCCCGGGGCGATCGAGCCCGTGTTCGCGGCGTTACCTGACGCCGACAAAAACGCCACGGTGGCGTTCGTCGAAGTGCTTACCGGCCTGGTGAGCCTGAAGACCTTCCCGCAATTCATCGAAGGCCTCATCCAGGGCAGCCCACGGGTCATCGCGGGTATCGCCTGGGCGCTGACCAGCAATCGTAACTATCCCCCCCACCTGCTGCTCGAAGCCCTCGCGACACCGGGCATCGCAAAGTCCGCGATACTCGAAGTGATCGCGGCCCAGAAGTCGCGCTTCGGGGTACGTGAGCTGCTGAATGCGGCTTACGCGCAAGAGCCGAACGAGAAAGCGGCCCTCTTCCGGGTCATTGGCGAAATCGCGGACGACCACGCGGTGAGCGAGCTCTTGGGCCGCGTGAACGGCAAGGACCCGATCGCGCGGGTACACATCATCAACATCCTGGCGCGTTTCAACACCCCCGAGGTGCAGACCGCGCTCCAGGGGCTGCTGAAGGATCCCAACAAGCTGATCCGCGGCGCCACCCTGTCGGCACTGCAGAGAATGGATGGTCCGATCGATGTCGAGCGAGTCTGCGCGCTGCTGAAGGATCCCGAGATCGACGTCCAGAACAAGGCGATCGATGTCATCACCAAGGCGAACCATCCGGACACGATCCGCTACTTGATCGAGGTCCTGAAGGACGAGAACGAGAACGCGCGACGCGCGGCCGTCGAGGTGCTGAACGAGGTCGGGAACGCGAAGTCGGTCAAATATCTCCTGGAAGCACTCAAGGATAGCGACTGGTGGGTGCGCAGCCGGGCGGCCGACGCGCTCGGCAAAATCGGCGGCCCGAAGGTCATCGACGCGATCCTGCAGCTCGTCCGTGATAAGGACGAAGACATTCGCCGCGCGGCCATCGAAATCCTCAACCAGACAAAAGACGAGCGTGCGGTCGAGTCGCTCATCCAGGCGACCCATGACAGTGACTGGTGGGTCAGCGAGCGCGCGGTCGATGCGCTCGCCGAAATCGGCAGCAAAAAGGCCGTCCCGCGGCTCACCGAAATGCTGCAGTCAAGCAATGCCAAAGCCGTACCCATCGTGGTCAGGGCACTCGGTAAGCTCGGCGACGCAAAGCTGATTGACACGCTGCTGCCGTTCGCCTCGCGCCCCGAACGCGAAGTCCGGATCGAAGCGATTCAAGCGCTTTCCAAGATCGTCGACGAGCGTCACGTGGATCAGTTGCGAACCGAGCTGCAAACACACCTGTCCTCGCCGGACCAGACGATTGCGCGCATTGCGCATGCCGCCATGTCCGAGCTGGAAAACAGACTTTCTGGCGGGCTGACTCCCCCGCCCGTGGCCACCACCGGACCGACCGCGGCCATCTCGCCGACCAGCCTACGCCCACCGCAGCCGACCGCGCCTCCGGCCGAGGCCGCGAAAACACTGCTGATGTCCGAAGCTGCTGTCGGACAGGCGGTGAAGCACGCCGAATCCAACTCGCGACTCGACATCGGCACGCTGAAACCGGGCGACATCATCGAGGGACGCTACAAATACATCGATCGCATCGGGCGCGGCGCTTTCGGCACCGTGCTGCTGATGGAGGACACCGTCGTCGATGAGCGGCTCATTCTGAAGTTCCTGAACCCGAACGTGTCCGGGGACGAAGAGGTGATGAAGCGCTTCGTCCACGAGCTGCGCTACTCGCGCAAGATCACGCACAAGAACGTCATCCGCATCTACGACTTCCTGTACATCCAGGGCAACTACGCCATCTCCATGGAGTATTTCCCCTCGCACACCCTCGGCAGTGAGGTCGTGAACGAGAAGCCCGTCGAGCTCAAGCGCGCCATGCAGTTCGGCATCGATATCTGCACCGGCATGACAGTGGCGCACCAGCTCGGCATCGTGCACCGCGACCTGAAGCCCGCCAACGTGCTGATCAACCAGGACGGATTCCTGAAGGTCGTCGACTTCGGGGTAGCAGCCGCTCAGCGCGAAGGCGATACGCAGCTCACCAAGACCGGCTATGTCATCGGCTCGCCGAAGTACATGGCGCCGGAGCAGATCCTCGGTAAGAAGGTCGACGAGCGAGCTGACATTTACGCCCTCGGCGTCATCATTTACGA
>DATBCZ010000524.1:0-8895 GCA_036270175.1 Steroidobacteraceae bacterium
CCGGACAGCGGACTGTTGGAAGAGCCGATGAGGCCGGCCATGTAGCCGCACACCGAGGAGACCAGGAAGCTCACCAGCACGATGTAAATCATTCCGCCAACTACCAGGGCGGTCATGTGGCCGGTCAACGCACCGGTGGTATTGAAGCCTGCGAGCAGGAAAGGAATCGGTGCCAGGCAGATGAGAGTCAACAGAGCGATGACGCCCATGGGCAGGTCACGCTCGGTGTCGGGTAAGGTTGACTGACCATCAGCGGCGCGCGCGCGCGATGCAGCCAAGGTTGCGCGGATGCCGCTGTAAACGGGCGCGACCAACTTAGCCAGCGTCCAGAGCGCAGCGACCAATATCGTGCCCGCTCCGACGAAGCGCACCTGGTGACGCCAGTGGTCGCTGGCCAACGCGGCAATCGGCGTCGTCAGGTCACCCACTGCCGAATAGTGCGGCACGCCCCAAAGCCAGGCGATCAACTCTCCCACGAACATCGCGAGCCCGACCCACAGACCGACGAGGTGCCCGATACCGAACAGCGCCACCGAGAACAACAGATCGAAACCCGTGACCGCGCCCCGGTCGCCGACGCGGAAGTAGCGCACCAGATCACTCGCGAACAGGCGAGTGCCGGTGATGACGGCAAACCCTGCGGAAACGATCGACCCCACGACGACCACTTTGAGCCCGGCCTTCGTGTCTTCGACGCCCTCGACACTGGCTTCATTGCCACTACCGACTTTCAGAACCTCGGCACAGGCAACGCCCTCCGGGTACGGCAGATCCGATTGGGTGACCAGTGCCCGCCGCAACGGTATGGAATACAACACGCCCAGCATTCCACCCAGCCCGCAGACCAGGGACGAAACCCAGAACGGGAAGCCGGTCCACCAGCCGATGATCACCAGGCCCGGCAGTATGAAGATCATGGAGGAGAGCGTGCCAGCGGACGAAGCGACCGTCTGGACGATATTGTTCTCCAGGATCGTCGACCCCTTGAAGCTGCGCAGGATGGCCATGGAGATGACCGCGGCCGGGATGGACGTAGAGAAGGTCAATCCGGCCTTCAGCCCGAAGAACACGTTGGCCGCAGTGAACAGGACGGTGATCACGACCCCCAGGATCAGTCCGCGGGCGGTCAGTTCTTTTTGTTGTTCAGGCATCGGTCCCCCCTATTCAGTCTCCGAGCGGATCGGTCGGGTCATGAGCTCGCGGACGGCGTCCTTGGCGGGCACGCCAGCATACAACACGCGAAAGACACCTTCGCAAAGCGGCATTTCGACGCTCGAGCGGGCGGCAACCGTGCGAACGGCTTTCGCGGCCGTGTAGCCTTCGACGACCTGCCCGATTTCGGTTAGAGCGTGCTCCGGTGTGGCACCGGCCGCAAGCAGTAACCCGAAGCGCCGGTTGCGCGATTGATCGTCGGTGCAGGTCAGAACGAGGTCGCCGAGGCCGGCGAGACCCATGAAAGTCTCACGTTGCGCGCCGAGCGCGACGCCGAGTCGCATCATTTCCGCCAGCCCGCGAGTAATGAGTGCGACGCGAGTGTTGGCGCCGAAACCGAGGCCGTCCGAAAGTCCCGCGCCTACGGCGAGAACGTTCTTAACGGCGCCACCAATCTCAACACCAGCGATATCCGTGGACGTATAGGCACGGAAATTCGCCGACGAGAGATCGAGCGCGAGCGCCGTGGCAAATGCAGCGTCAGGTGACGCTATGGTCATTGCCGTCGGTAATCCAGCGCCAACCTCGCGCGCGAAAGTCGGCCCGGACAACACCGCAACCGCGCGGGCCGAGCCCAACACCTCATGCGCGATCTGATGCGGGAGCAGGCCCGTCTCGAGCTCGAGACCCTTCGTCGCCCAGGCCAGCCGCATGTCCGGCGCCAGGAATGGCGCGATCTCTCCAAGCACAGCGCGGAAAGCGTGACTCGGGACGACAACCAACACGTCGCGGGCGCCAGCCAGCGCCGCGGGCAAATCGGGCTCTATGACGAGCGAGCGCGGAAATTCGCCTCCCGACAAATAACGCTCATTGCGGCGGCTTTTTCCCATCGCGAGCAATTGCCCGCGGTCGCGACCCCACAAGCGAGTCGCACGGCCGCTGCGCGCGAATTGGATGGCGAGCGCGGTCCCCCATGAGCCCGCTCCGAGCACGGTGACCGGGGTCGCCTGCTCTGCTGGTGCACTCATGGGAGAGCCATGCCGGAACCCGCGCGGGTTTCCGTGTTAGTTCGTCGTGGTGGGCTGCTGCGCCTGGTTCGAGGCGTAGAGCGCGTCGAAGTTGACGGGGGGAAGCAGGAACTGCGGGAAGCCGCCCTGTGTGACGAGCTGCGAGACGGCAGCGCGAGCATAGGGGAACAGCACACTGGGGCAAACGCTGCTGATGGCCCGCTTGGCGTCGACTTCGCTCAAATTGCGCAGTGTGAACACACCGGCCTGTTTGACCTCCACCAGGAAAATGGTGGCGTCGTTCTGTTTCGCGGCGACGGTCACCGTCAGCACGACCTCGGTCAGCTCCGGCGTCAGGCCCGTGGCGGCCGTGTGCAGATCGAGATTGATCTGCGGATTCCAATTGCCATCCAGGCGCGGTCCGTTCGGCGCCTCATAAGAGCAGTCCTTCAGATAGACATTCTGCAGAGCCAGCACCGGGCCCGTTTCCGCCTGCTCGCCGGAAGCCGGCACCCCGCCGGCTGTTTCATTCGCCATTTCAAACTCCAGTTTTTAATAATGTATCGAGACGTCCGCTGGCTTCGAGCTCATGCAGATCGTCACAGCCACCGACATGCGTCGCGCCGATGAAGATCTGCGGCACGGAGCTCCGGCCGCTGCGAGCCGTCATTTCTTTGCGCGCCTCGGGACGCGCATCGACATCGATCTCTTCGAAAGCGACGCCTTTTCTGTCGAGAAGTTGCTTCGCCCGCGTGCAGTACGGGCACCAGCCCGTCAGATAAACCACGACCTTGGGTCCGCTCATGCGCCGCTCTCCGTCCGAAAGGAATCAGCCGCGGGTCAGCGGCAGATTCTCGGTGCGCCACGCGGCCAGGCCGCCGCGCAGATTGACGGCCTTGGTGAAACCCTGCGCGGCAAGCTGCCGCACCGCCGATGCGCCGAGGGAACCCGTGTCGTCATACACGACGACGACCTTTTCCTTGTACTTTTTCAAAGTATCGGCGGCCTGCAGAATCTGCTCACCGCTCATCTGGCGCGCGCCACCGACGTGTCCCACCGTATATTGGTCGGCTGGACGCAAGTCGATGAGCAAAGCACCCTGATTCATCAGCCGGACCATATCCTGCGGGGACACGGACGCCTTTGTCTCGGAACGCACCCGCATTTCATACAATGTGACCATGATGACCACCAGCACCGCCGCGGCCGCGAGCCAGGGATGATGGTTGGTGTACTCGATTAAACGTTCCATGGATGAGCAATCAGGGGGCCGCGCCGGCCATAAAAAGGGCGCGCATTATAGCGCCCCTATGCCTGCAGGTCCGTTACCTCGTATTCGCCCCTTGGCGGCAATTTTGCTCGGCTTCGGGGCCATCTGCCTCACTGGCCTTCTCTTTTACATGGCATCCGCCGCCTCTGTGGCGGCCACCCGGACCGAAACCGACGCCCAGAAGGCGGAATCCGAGCTGCAATCGGTCAAGTCCGAGATCGACCGCATTACCCGGCAGGTCAGCGGTGAACAGGTGGAGCGGGACCGCCTCACCCGGGAGCTACGCTCGGCAGAAGTGTCGGTCGGCAAAGCTCGAGAGTCGCTGGAGAGCGTCCGCCACGAACGAGCAGAGCGTGCCGCCCGCAGGACCGCGCTGGCCACGGAGAAACGCGACGCCCAGGCGACTATCGCGAAAGGCCGGGCCGCGCTCACTGGACAGCTGCGCGCCGCTTATTTAATAGGCCATGGAGAGCCTCTGAAACTGCTCCTCAACCAAAAGGATCCCGCCCGCGCCGGCCGGATGTTCGTCTACTACAGTTATTTTGGCAGGGAGCGCGCGGAAGAGATCCATGCCATCGAGGCCAGCGTGACGCGCCTGGACGAGCTCGATACCGAGCTCGCCGCGCAGGACGAGAAGCTCGCGCAATTGGAGAAGCAGCAGCGCACTCAGCTCACGGAAGTCGAGCAGGCGCGCTCGCGCCGCACCGTGGTGCTGGCGAACCTGGAGGCGGAATCCCACACCCGGGCGCAGAGCCTGGAAAAGCTGCGCAGCCAGCAGGCGGGACTCGAAAAGCTCCTGCATGAATTGCGCGAGGCGATGGCCAGGTACCCCGTCGATACCAACAGTGCCTTCGGGCAGTTACGCGGCAAGCTCGCCTGGCCCGTGTCCGGGCATGTCGTGGCACGGTTCGGTGATACGCGGGCCGGCGGGGTGAAATGGGACGGGGTGCTCGTCGCCACGGAACGGGGCGCGCCCGTCAAGGCGGTCTACCAGGGCAGGGTTATCTACGCCGATTGGTTGCCCGGGCTCGGCCTCCTCACTATCGTCGACCATGGAGACGGCTACATGAGTCTCTATGGACATAATGAGCGGCTCTACAAGGCGGTGGGTGAGAGGGTCAGCGCCGGTGATGCGATTGCCTCTGCCGGCGACAGCGGGGGCAGCAGCCGCCCGGAGCTGTATTTCGAGATCCGCAAGGGCGGCAAACCGGTGGATCCGCGCCCCTGGTTCAAGGCTGGACAGCCTTAGGAGCCATCACCCGCTGGAGCGGCGTTCCCGGGCGGAGCTCTGCCCTGGTGTGAAAGGCTTCAATTTTTCACCCGTAGGCGCACAAAAGTTCATCGATTCGCCAACTCGCGCATGGTTCGGACTCGACCAAAGGCTCATGGTCGCAGGTGCCCCCAGACTCCATCGGTTGGCGGGAAGATGAACCAAAAAGGGAGCGAGAACACGCGGAACGCGGATCCCTGGGATTCCTTCGAGCCCTATGTGCAGCTCATCAGGTCCCTATTGCCGCGGGCCTCCAGCGTCGCGCTCTTCGATACGAAGGGCGATCTGCGCTGGTCGAGCGAGCCGACCACCGGCCCCGACCTGCTGAACATCGTGGACGACGCGCTGACGACCGCGCGGACGGCCCCCGACAGCGCCGGCCAGTTACGGGTTCTCGCGGGCAATCTTCCGGTCTACCTGTGCTGGCTGCGCGACGACAGCGCTCGCCTCCTTGCAGTGTTAGCGGTGGTCTGCCGCCCGACCGGCGACCACGACGTCGACGCCCGCAGCTTCTCCTTCGCATATGCTTTGTTGCGTCCCGCTCTCGAGTGCCTGCGGCGCGACCTGATGGCGCGCGTTGCCATCGATGAGCTCAATCGCACCGTCACTGCGCTCGACAAAGATCTCGAGCTGTTGTTAGCCGATGGAGCGGCCGATCATCCAACAGCCGACGACGGTGCGGACGACCTCAAAGGCATTCTCCAGCAGGCCGTCGATCACCTGCGCTGCGCGACGGCCGCGCTCATCGTCCCTGACAAAAGTATCGCCATGGTCCGGTCGCGCAATGGCGAGCGTCCGGCTGACATGCAACTCATCGCCCGGGCGCACCGGCAACTTCTGTCGATGGCGCAGATGCGGCGCGAGCCGGTGATCATCAACAAGCTCGCACCCAACAGCTCATTGGGGATCATGCCGTATCGGATTCTGTCATGTCCGCTACGCTCGCTGTCCGGGCGTACCATCGGCGTACTCGCGTTGTTTCGCGAGGACCTCGGCGAGGACTTCGTCGATCGGGACGCGCGGTTGGGCGACATCCTCGCGCGTAAGGCGGTCGGCATCATCGAGAGTAGTTACGATGCCTTGAGCGGTCTGTACACGAGACCGGCTTTCGAACAGCGCATCCGCGGCGCTGTCGCCGAAAAAAGCGGCTCGCGTCACTGGACCGCGCTCTATATCGACGTCGACCAGTTGCACGTCATCAACGACAACTTCGGCATGCACGTCGGCGACACCGTTCTAGGACAACTCGGCGAGCTCGTGCGCAACCGGTTGCCGCGCGGCGCTTTCGGAGCGCGTATCTCCGGCGATCGCTTCGCGCTGTTGCTGCCGACGCAGTTGGATGACGCGGAGAGCTTCGCCGAATCCTTGCGCCAGGGTGTCGAAATGCTCGGCACCATGCACGGCGACTCACGGCTCCACGTCTCGATCAGTGTTGGCGTGGCACTGCTGGACACGGGCGCCGGGGAGCTCATGCATTCGCTCGCGGCCGCCGAAACGGCGTGCAAGGCCGCTAAAGATCGCGGCCGCAACCGCGTCGAGGTCTACCATCCCAACGACGCGAGCCTGGTGCGGCGGTTCGCCGATATCAACATCGCAGGCCAGTTGCGCGACGCCATCGACGCGGGCCGCTTTCGGCTCGACGCGCAGCTCATATTGCCATTCGCCGGCGCCGAGAGCGCCCGACCGCATTACGAATTGCTGATCCGGATGATCGATGACGAGGGCCATACCATTGGCCCGGACCGTTTCATGTCAGCCGCGCAGCGTTACCAACTCATGCCGGCCATCGACCGTTGGGTCCTGTTTAAGACGATCGAGATGCTCAAGCCCCATGCGGACCTGCTGGCCGGCAGATCGATCGCGTTCGCCATCAACTTCTCCGGCCAGTCGCTCAGCGACGAGGCCTTCCCGGATTTCCTGCTCGAGCGCATCGCCACCAGTGGCTTGGATCCGGAGCTGTTCTGCTTCGAGATCACCGAAAATGCAACCATCCAGAATATCGAGCGCGCGGAAGCCCTCATCCGCCGGCTACGCGGCCTCGGCTGTGCGGTGGCGCTGGACGATTTTGGAACCGGCCTTTCTTCCCTTGCGTACCTGCGACAACTGCCGGTGACGATGCTGAAAATTGATGGTAGTTTCGTGCGCGATGTTCTGAAGGATTCGCGGGCGGAGTCCATGGTGCGTGCTATTGCGCAGCTTGCGCGCAGCATGTCCATCTCGACCGTCGCCGAATACGTGGAGACGGAGGAGATCCGCGCTCGAATTGCTACGCTTGGAGTCGACTATGGCCAGGGGTTTGCGATCGGCAGACCGGCGCCCCTGGTCGACCTGCTGGCCGAACTCCCTCTGCTCGTCTCGGCGACCGTCGTGACGCGCTCCCTCAGTGGCGATATTGGCGACACCGGAATCCTGAGCATGGAATTTGTGCATTAGGTTATGTGCACTGATCCGCAGCTCTGGCGTTGAAGCCAGATTCTCGTTGACCCGCGCCGCACGCCTGTAGTATCCGTTTTGAGAGCCAAACCGGGGGGTTTGAGGACATGTCGATGCGATCGCGCACGCTGATCGCTCTCGTCGCGGGAGCGATTTTTGGATTTTCCGCCGCCGTCACCGGCGGCGTGCTGGCGGAACGGCCCAGCGAAACCGCGGTGTCGGGAAATTCGACGGCATTACCGTGGGAAGAGGCGCGCCAGTTCGCCGAGGTCTACGAGCGCATCAAGCGCGAGTACGTCGATGAAGTCGACGATCGCGCTCTGATGGAGAAGGCGATCCGCGGCATGGTGGCCGCCCTCGATCCGCATTCGGCCTACCTCGATAGTGAAGAATTCGAAGAGATCCGCCTGAGCACCATGGGATCCTACCCTGGCGTCGGTATCGAGGTCGTGGCGGAGGACTCGGCGGTGAAAATCCTCCGGCCCATCGATGGGTCGCCCGCACAGCAGGCCGGACTGCTCCCCGGCGATCAGATTGTAAGAATCGACGGAAATGACATCGGCGCGGATCTCGCCGGCGCCATCTCCCACATGCGTGGCGCCTCTGGAAGCACTGTGAATCTCACCATCCGTCGCGCCGGTACGGACGGCCTGCTGGAGTTTTCTCTCCGGCGCGCGAAAGTCGAAGTCCACAGCGTCGCGCAGCAGAACCTCGAGCCGGGATACGGCTACCTGCGGATTACGAGTTTCAGCGAGACGACCGCCGATGATGTGGCTCGGGCTGTCGCAAAGTTGAAACGCGACAATCCGGAGGGTTTGCGCGGCCTGGTGCTCGACCTGCGAAACAATCCCGGGGGTGTGCTCGAGGCCGGCGTTGCCGTCGCCGATGCGTTCCTGACTGAAGGCGTGATCGTCACCGCCGATGGCCGGACCGCTGACGCTCGTTTCCGCATGGACGCGACGCCCGGCGATCTCATCGATGGCGCGCCGCTGGTCGTGCTCGTGAACAGCGGCTCGGCATCCGCTTCGGAGATCGTCGCCGGCGCGTTGAAGGATCATGGCCGCGCCGAGCTCATCGGGCACAAGACCTACGGCAAAGGCTCAGTACAGACTGTTATGCCGCTGTCCCACGGCGGCGCGGTGAAGCTGACGACCTCACGCTACTTCACTCCCTCCGGTGCCTCGATCCACGGAAAGGGCATCATCCCTGACCTCGTGGAAGAAGGACCCGAAGAAGCTCCCGCGGAACTGATCACCGGCAAGAACAGTCAGCCGCTGGTGGTGCGGGACAAGGAAGTGCACCTGGCCCTGGATACTCTGAAGGCGAAGGTCTCGCTGGCCCGGAGTCAGGTCACGCCGCTAGCGGTTCGGGCGCTGGTGCCGTAGCAGGTACCCGCCTGTTGCGGTTTGCGCGCTAGTGCCCTGACTTCGAGGGCCCGCGCGCAAGCGACGCGCTACGCTGTGCTTCCCGATATGCTGCCGCTCGGAGCAAGCATTCGGCGGGGGGGCGTAGATCGTGTTGTCCTGGTTCATTGATTTAATCCTGCATCTCGACCGGCACCTGGTCGATCTCGTCGCCCAGTATCACTTCTGGGTGTACGGGATTTTGTTTGCCATTATTTTCGCGGAGACGGGCTTCGTGGTGACGCCGTTTCTGCCCGGCGACTCCCTGCTGTTCGCCACGGGAGCGCTCGCGGCGGTCGACACGAGCGGGACGCTCAACGCGCCGGCGCTCTCGCTCCTGCTCGGACTCGCCGCGGTGCT